>NZ_JAUBRN010000046.1:0-62939 GCF_036701875.1 Microcoleus sp. MON1_C5
CATTTTCGGGTTCTATATTTTTTACTTCGTTCAAGTCAGTTACATGATACCTCATCTTTCTGATAAAGGCTATATCTGCTTAACCTTATCGACTACCTCGCGATCGGGCTGTGTTATTTCTGGGCAAAAGTTTTCCTCTAAAATGTTTTCAACTTTGCGTGTTCTATCGATTTGGAAGTTAGAAACCAATTGAAGGATATCTCGATAATCCCAAATATCTTGTTGTGGGTCAAAATTAAACTTTCCATTAATTATTTTATTAATCTCTGTAGGGGAGTAAGAATTTTGCTTTTCTCTCAAAATATAAATAATTAACTTATCGTACTTTTTGTATAGCTTGTCTGGATGTTCAATGAACTTTTTCAATGTATCTTTAACTTTTTCAAGACCAGGCGTAGCTGTAATTTGAAAAGCTACTCTTGCCGTTTCATCACCTAAATCAATGCTGGGGAAGTTACTCCCTTCTGTAAAATTCAAATTTTTCAGATTTTTATAGCCATAAACCTCAGCAATGATAGGTATCATTATACTTTCAGCCACCTTGTTAAGGTCTGTTTGGCCCATTGCCGTACCACCTTTAATTTGGGTTACGAAAAGAGACATCAAGTAGTTAATTCTCTTTTGTGATTTCTCAAGATTCATACTCTATATTTAGAAACTAATTTACTTCTTGTTATTATTGTACATTACAAAGATTGTTGTAAGCGCAAAATCATCAGCCTTGAGTAAAAAAATGCGAGACAAATTGGGACACTTAAATTCAAATTCTGCTTTCTATACATTCTCTTCAATCGCGTAGCCTTGATTTCTCCCCCAATCTATCCAAGCTGATGCCATCTGTTTCACCCTTCCCCTTTGTTCTGGTTTAATGGGATTTTCACCCGTAATTGCACTCAACGCCGATAACCAGTAAAGGGGCTTTCTCTTCAGTTCCGATAGCAACAGCGGCACGATGTGTGTTCCCATACTAATAATTTCCTGATAGGCAGGATGCTGAGACATTTGGGCAGTAGAAGAAAGTCCAGCCACATCTTTCTCCCAATCCGAGGCTAGTGCATAAAAATTGTCAACTATCTCAGGGGGAATTTTAGCATTTTTGTTGAGAATATCTTGAGCAGTATAGGGTGAAAGACTTTCTGGCTGTGCGAGTAAGTTTTCTATGCCTATTAAAACTAATTCTTCTATCGATACATTCAAGTCGTTGGCGAGTTTTTGTAACTTCAGGAGGCGCTCATCAGAAAGGGCGATCGCGATCGTGTTCATCTGACTTACTAACTAGCATGATGCCTTAAGTATAGCCAATAAATTACTCACCTTTAGTCACCGTTAAACCAAATTTTAGGGTGCGTTAGACATTAATTCTTTCGAGTTCAACAGGTTTGAAGGATCGGACGCACCCTACGAACAGTATTTCCATCGTCCCCACCATCAACTAGATGCAAGCTAGATCCAGTCCGGCCTGAATCGCGGGGAGTCTAGAAGTATAGAATAGAGGTTGCGAAACCGGCACACCGCCCGATCGCTCGCCCCCAGCAATTTGTTACCCTAAAAATAGAATCTCCCCTCCCTCAACTCCCTCCCATGAACAACGCTTCTCCCCTGATTCAAACGATAACTCCAGAACGCTGGGCCGGGTTTAGTATGGACTTTATAGGGGCGGGTTACACGGGTTTGTTGGTCAAAAACGGCCGCGCCGTGCGTACCCTGAAATCCGGGCGGCATTTCAGCTTCGCCCTTCCCCTGCTGGAACAGTCTCAAATTGTCCTCGTAGACACCAAACTCCGCAATTTGGATGTACAGTCGCACGGAGATTTTTTGTCTAAGGATCGATTTTTAATTGATGCCACTCTGACTGTTATTTATCAAGTTATAGATCCGAAACGAGTAGCTTTGGAATTGTCCGATCCTCTAGCTGTTTTAGCAAGTGCAGTTAAGGATTGTATGGGATTAGCGATCGGGCAAATACCCCTACAACAGCTTATCAGTCAAGGACGGCTGTTGCTGCGCCAAAATTTGCTCGATCGCGTCCAAGATTTTTATACTCTGGGTTTTAACTTAGAAGACGTGCGAATTGGCGATGTCAGCTTTCCCGAAACCAACGGAGTTATTCGCCAAGTTGAGGGAATGAGTGCCCGACAGGAAGCAGAAAATGCCGCCGCCCTGCAAATGAGAATTGCCGAAGCAGGCCGTCCGATTGTTCCTCAATCTCCCGTACAGCAGTTAAACTTAATTTCAGGTAATTCTCCTGCGAGTCTTCCAGCTTCTGACACAGCAGCAGGGTTCGATCGAGATTTACAACGACTGACACAACAACTTGCTCAAAACAGCCTCCCTCCTGGGAGAAATCCTCCCCAACTTGCACCAACCGTACTCGCAAGCAGCGATCGCAAAACAACCGCATATTTAATCTACAAACTTTCTGGAGAGGCGATCGCTTTAACGGCCAATCCCTTTACAATTGGACGCGAACCAACCAACACTTTAGTATTACAAGATCCGCAAAGTTCGCGCTACCACGCTCAAATCCGCCGCGCCACTGACGAACTTGGCAAACAGCGGTATCAGCTTGTCGATAGCGGCAGTTCCAACGGCACTTTTGTCGGTGGGCAGAGGCTGGCGGCTAACGAGCCTTTTTGGCTGCCAAATGGCTGCGAAATTGCGATCGGCGACCAAAAATGGATCTTTCAAAATTCGTGAGTAATAGATGAAGATTTTTTTCAACAGATAAACGCAGATGAATCCCATCGGCGTTCATCTGTGTTTATCTGCTGACATCTGCGGTTGAAAAATCCCAATCTAAGTAACTTGCTTTAATGACGATATACAAGTAATAGATTCCTAATCTACCGTCAACAATATGAATGTTTTTTTAAACCGCAGATAAACACAAATTAATTCTATCGGCTTTCATCTGTCAGATTTCTGTAGGGGCGTTGTCAAGAGTCCCCGCCCTTTCAACACAGCTTGACAACTTTTCCCTCCCCAATTCCCTATACTCCCAGGTAGAAGTCTCTTGCCAACCCTAGGGGGGATATCTCCACAAGCATTTTGAGCGACAATTTGTCAAGATTAAAAATATAAGTAGAGGACAACCCCATGAACTTTTCTATACAATCTGTTTACAACTGGTACCGCGACACCCTCCGCAACCCCAAATACCGCTGGTGGATTATTCTGGGAACGCTGGCATATTTGATAAGCCCGATCGACATTGCCCCGGATTTCCTGCCAGTCATCGGTCAAATTGACGATGTGGCGATCGCTGTCTTGCTGATTTCCGAAATTTCGCAAATGTCGATCGACTACTTTAAATCCCGCCAAACAGAGACAGCCTCAGCATCCGAAGCCACCGGTACCCATTATTCTGAAGCCCAAGGCAGCACCGTTGACGTAGATGCAGTTTCTGTAAAATAATTGCCAAAAATAATCGAGCGCTACCACCCCGACTTCTTCAAGAAATCGGGGTTTTTGTTTTTTAAATGGCAACTGCTCAGATCGTGCTCCAAAGCTGGTAATTTTAACTTTGACATCCTCACCGACCTAAAGGCACGGTGATTCCAAGAATCACTTCTTGAACCTTTCTGCTTCTTAGCAGCGGCCTCCACCCTCAAGGAGATTTGGTCTTATGCTCGCTCCAGAGACTAACCCCGCAAGCCCTGCGGTTTTTACGTGTCGAATACCAAAAGGAATTCTTGTATACTATTTGATTCTGGGGGTGTTTACCATTGCCCCATCCTCTTTTCCCGGTCTACCGATTTTTCTTCCCCGTTGCAATTGTTGCAAGCTTTGGAGACGCGGGTTTATGTCTCCATCGTCACGGGTGGGTCATTGACCACTCAAATCATACCAGTAAAGCCGTCCTAAAAGGACGGGGTTTCTACCCAAATTTTCTGATAATCCATCTGTGTTAACAACAAATTTTTTTTAGAGATGAAGTTTAGCGAAATAGTACAAAAACTTAACTTAGCCACCAGTCGCACCCTCACAGCGTCGGTTGCTGCCGATCCAGAAATTACAGGCGCGACCCCTGTTGATGAAGCTGCACCCGGTACTATCAGTTACATAGAAGGTGCTAAATTTGCCGCTCATACAGCCACTACAAATGCTTCGGCTTTAATTTTACCCTTAGATGAAAGTCTCCAAGCTCAATGTGACGATCGCAACATTGCTTGGATTGCCGCAGCAGATCCGCGATTGTTATTTGCTGAAACGATCGCCATTTTCTATCAACCGTTTCGCCCAGCATCCGAAATTCATCCCTCAGCCACTGTTCACCCATCAGCAGAAATTAGTGAAAATGTCTATATTGGCCCCAACGTCGTTATTCAACCAAAAGTCAAAATTGGCAGCAACGTTTGCATTCATCCAAATGTCGTAATTTACCCAGATGCGGAAATAGGCGAAGGCACTGTTTTACACGCTAACTGCGTCATTCACGAACGTACTCGCATCGGGGCAAATTGCGTGATTCACAGCGGTGCGGCTATTGGTTCCGAAGGTTTTGGGTTCGTGCCGACAGCCACAGGATGGGTGAAAATGGAGCAGTCTGGCTGCACGGTATTAGAAGAGGGCGTTGAGGTTGGCTGCAACAGCACGATCGACAGGCCCGCTGTCGGAGAAACCCGCATCGGGCAGAATACAAAAATCGACAATTTAGTACACGTAGGTCATGGCTGTCAAGTAGGGAAAAATTGTGCTTTTGCCGCTCACGTTGGCATGGCTGGCGGGGTAAAAATTGGCAACAATGTAATTTTGGCTGGTCAAGTGGGAATTGCTAATCAAGCCAAAATCGGAGATGGGGCGATCGCCACTGCTAAAGCCGGAATTCACAGCGATGTTGCAGCAGGGGCGATCGTGACGGGCATTCCAGCAATTCCCCACAAACTATTTCTCAAAGCCACAGCCGTTTACAACCGCTTGCCCGAAATGTACCAGTCTCTGAGGCAAATTCAGCGCAAGCTCGATCGGTAGTCAATTGGCAGTTGGCAGTAGTCAGTAGTCATTAGTTAACAGTTAACAGTCAACAGTCAACAGTCAACAGTATTATAGTTGCAACCCCTTAAATGTGGAATAGCATAAACAACCTGCGACTGCTGTCGCCGTCAATACCAGCAATTGTCAAAATAATCTTGTTTTTCTCAACTTGGATGGTTGTGTGGCTTCCCGCAGCGATTGTGCTGGCGATCGCCCTCAAATGGCATCCGCCCCAACCCCTGGGAAACAAAAAACTACCTTTACTAGCTTCCCTCTACGTGATTGTCCCCTTCATTTTATGGGCGACAAGTTGGATCGAAAACACATCTTTTGCCAACTGGGGTTGGGATTGGCAACCCGCAGTTTTGATGTCATTACTGCGGGGATTAGGATTAGGAATAATCAGCTTAGTAATTTTATTCGGTCTGCAATTAAGCGCAGGCTGGATCGAGCTAAAAAAAAGCGAGACTTCCACCGAAACAGGCGAAAAAAAAATTAATCCTTGGGCTTTAATTTTTAACCCTGCTAGTCTGCTGACTCTGTTATTAGGAGTGTGGATTAGCGGCACAGAAGAGTTAATCTTTCGCGGCTGCTTGCAAACAATCCTCCAGCAAGATTACTCTGTGCTAATGGCAGCAGCGATCGCCAGTTTCATTTTCGCGATCGCCCACCTAATTTGGGCAGCCAAAGAAACTCTACCGCAACTGCCCGGATTGTGGCTGATGGGGATGGTTTTAACATTAGCCCGCATCGCCGACAATGGTAGTTTGGGATTGGCGATCGGCATTCACGCAGCTTGGATTTGGGGTATAACTACCGTAGATACAGAAGGCGCAATTAAACCTACTTCTACCGTACCAGAATGGATTACAGGAATCGCCGCCAAACCGCTAGCAGGTGCAGCCGGCATTTTATTGCTACTAGCAACCGCAACCTTACTCTTCCTAACTCAAATCAGCGTTAATCAGCCCTAATCAGCTTAAATCGGCGGTTAAAAATCAGACATTAATTCAAGTGTCGATCGATCGTCACAATCGAAACCGGATTCAGCGCGTCAAAACGAGTTGAATTTCCCCCAGCCACAGAACGCGATAACTGCACTTGCACGATTCGGTAGCTCCAGTGCGGTTCCCGGCGCACGCGATCGCCCATCCAGCTCAAAACAGTAGCAATATCCTCAAAAGCATCCAACGCAAGCACGATCGAGCCTCCAGGGAGCAGCCGCAGGGCGCAAACGCCCAAAATTTTAGTCAACCCTCCGCCACTACCGCCAATAAAAATCCGGTGCGGAGGACGCAAGCGGTGCAAGATTTCCGGGGCGGTTCCGTAAATCGAGAACACATTTTGCAGCCCAAAACGGCCGTAGTTGAACTCGATCGCAGAAGTACCAGAAACCGTTTGTTCGATCGCGTACACCTCAGACTGCGGGAATAAACGAGCAATTTCGATCGACACAGAACCGTTACCAGCACCCACATCCCAGACAACTTGTCCCGGTTGCAAAGCCAATTGTGCCAACACCAACACCCGCACTTCCCGTTCAACCGTCAAACCCGGCTTGTCGCCACAACCGATAAAAGCTGCATCTGGTATTCCCAACAAAGGCAACTTTTCCAAATCCAAAGGTTCTGCCCTCGGCGGGGGTTCCCGCAGCATCACAACCACGCTCAGCGGTGCAAAAGACTCTCCCAGCAAAGCTGACAGAGAACGCAGGCCCACCCGCTCGTCAGCAGCACCCAAATTCTCGCAAACCCAAAACTCGTAGCGTGTAGGCAAATCTAGAGCTTTGACCAAATTTGCCAGGGCCGCCGGAGTATGAGTTTCGTCGGCGAGCACCGCAATTTTCTCGACACCGAGTTTGAGTTTTGCCGTCAGTTCCTCAAAATAACGTCCTTGAGAGCCAACAAAATGAGCGTCTTGCCAAGGGATATGCAAGCGGTTAAAAGCCAACTGCACAGAACTGACATGGGGGTGAAAAGTCAATTCTTCTGCCGGCAATTGGGCAATTAACAACTTCCCCCAGCCGTAGAACAGCGGGTCACCGGCCACTAAAATTACGATCGGTTGAGTACGGGGTTCCACCGTCCCCGCAGAGGGTTCTAATTCGGGTTCAGTCGCCCACCAGCGCCGAATTTCCAGAATTGCTTCGGTCAAATCTTCCAACGCCCAGCGCTCTCCGTCGTGCTGGGGAAAATAGCTCAAATGGCGCTCGCTCCCTATTAGCAGAGCGGCCATTTCTACAACCTGCCGCGCCGATTCGCTCAGCCCAGCAGCTCCATCTAAACCTATACCAACGACGTGTACTGTCACTTTTTAAGCAAAAAGTAAAAAACCAGAATTACTGATTTTTCCTGGTTTTTCATAAATTTTTTCCTTGACTTTACTGTCAAACAAAAATAATTAAAGCATTTAATAGGCAATATCCTGACTCTTTTCACAGGGGAGAGGGGGAGAGGGGGCGAGAGAGTGGGAGAGTGGGAGATGGGGAGAGTGGGAGATGGAAAAAATCTTCACATCGATCCTCTTCCCTCTTCCCTCTTCCTTCTTCCTTCTTCCTTCTTCCTTCTTCCTTCTTCCCTCTTCCTTCGTTAAAACTCAAACACAGGCCAGTCCGGTTGCCGGAGGTAGGTGGTCATGTCGTCAAACTTCCGCAGTTCCACTCGGTTTACGGACAGTTCTTGCGGCGTGTCCAGCCATTGCTCGTTTAACTCTGACAGCAAAGCGCACAAGCGAGCGCGGTCAAGGTTCGGCCCGATGTCCCCAAAATAACCCAGAGTAATGTGTGCCGTAAAATGATATTGCTGTTCAATTCCCAAAGCCATTAAATCGGGATTTTGATAGATCGATCGGCGAAACTCCAGAATTTGCTTGTAAGAGTTTTCGTCCGTCGGTGCCAAACAAACACCCACAGCTCTAGTCATCACCATCAACCCCAGCACTATCCAGCGAATGGGAGCGCCGCCCGCCAAGGGTTTGCAGGCGGCAAAACGATCGGCCATGCGCGAGCGCAGTTGCTCCTCAAATTCGGGATTTTTATCAGAGGCATCTCGAAAAGCGCTGCTCCAAATCAAATCGGCTACGGTTAAATGGAAGCTATCAGGAGGCAGTGCCACGATCGCACCCTCCCCTATTTCCTGCAATAGCCGTTGTTGGCTCGAGTGCAAATTACTATAAAATGCAGCATTTTCTGCATCTTCCCCCGCAGGGGGCGTAATCACCGAATAACCTGGAAAAGGTACCGGATCTCTCCGGCCTGTTTCGTCGGGCTTAAATTTTGGAGATTCCTGAATGTGTTCCACCTGGGACTTGTAGGAGTCCAGCAGCGTCATTCGCGCCACCCGATTTACGTAAGCTTGATAAGTATCATCCAATCTTGATTTCCTCGCGGTGACATACTCCCACACCAAATTTTATATTATGGCGCGGGCTTCCAACAGCCCTATTCAGGATATGTTGGACAAGCCTCGCGTGCAACTGTGATTTTTTTGGCTACTGAGCGTTTTTCATGCAAATTTACCTGTTTTGGGGGGAAGACGACTTTGCGATGGCGCAAGCTGTGACAAGTTTGCGCCAAACAGTCCTCGACCCCAACTGGGCTAGTTTTAACTATGACAAGATTATTGCCGATTCCGCCGACGCTGTGGTCGAAGGGCTTGATCGAGCCTTAACGCCGCCCTTCGGTACCGGCAGCCGTTTTGTCTGGCTGGCAAATACGACTTTAACGCAGCAGTGTTCTCCAGAACTGTTAGCGCAATTTGAACGGACGCTGCCGGTGATGCCCCCTACCACCGTGCTGCTGCTGACATCCGTCAAAAAACCCGACAGCCGACTCAAATCTACCAAGTTAATTTTCCAGTCCGCCCAAGTGCGGGAATTTTCACCGATTCCGCCTTGGAATGACAAAGAATTAGCCCAGCGGGTGCGCCAAGTCGCGGGCGAAATGAACGTAAAATTGACCGCCACAGCGATCGAACTTTTGGCCGAATCCATTGGCAGCGATACCCGCCAGCTATACAGCGAACTCGAAAAATTGCGACTGTTTGCGGGCAACCGCAGCCAACCTCTGAACCCGGAAGAAGTTGCCGCACTGGTGCACTGTCACGCCCAAAATACCTTCCAGCTAGCCGATGCGATTCGCGAGGGCAATACCTCCGCCGCTTTGGATTTATTGGCAGGCTTAACTAGCCGCAGCGAGCCTGGTTTGAGGATTGTCGCCGGCTTGACTGGTAAGTTTCGGATTTGGCTTTGGGTAAAGGCAATGATCCAAGCGGGCGATCGCGATGATAAAATTGCTCAAGCTCTAGATCTCGGCAATCCGAAACGAGTATACTATTTTCGGCAAGAAGTCAAGAACGCCAGCTTAGAAAAACTGCAAAAAAGTTTGCCTTTGCTGCTAGACTTAGAAGCTTCTTTGAAGCGGGGGCGGGAAGAAAACTCAACCCTGCAAACCAAAGTTATAGAACTTTCTAGCTTGTTTCGCTGATGCGCGACAGGGCACAGGAGCGGCGCTTTACTGTAAATTTTTACAACAAATTTCGATAGCGGCTATGTGCTTGATGCCGGATCGCGGCCCAAAAGGTCAATAGATACTAGAAATAGTCTCAGAATGCCAAAGTAGAAGTTAATGTGGTAAATAAATATTGTCCGCCGAATGCCGATCGGTTAATATTATTTGCCGGCTCTCCACCCCCCCCAAAAAAAGAGCGCTACCCATGACACAACAGAACCCGCGGGAACTGCTCAAGCAAGGCGATCCAAACGCGATCGCATCTAGCATCAACCGTACACTCAAACCCAAAGGCATCAACGCCGATGTGACGCGGGACAACGGCTGCCTCCACATAATTCTGGAGGCAGACAAAGTACCGGATCAAATGGTATTGGTCGATTTCATCCGCACCGGCATGACGAAGCTGGGACTCGAATCAATTCACACTGTAAAAGTTTACGGGCGTCGAACAGGTGACGGATCGCCTGCGTGGGAAGATGAAATTGATCTGATGCCTGCCGATCCCATGCCTTACCCCTTGGATAGTGGAATGCCTGACGACTCTGTAGGTTTAGATGATGTCGAGCCCGAAGGCGGAGACTATTATCAAGAAGGAGAATTCGATCGAGATGACGACGAGGAAGACGAAGACGAAGACGAAGATCAAGCCCCGCCTCCGAAAAAACAATTTCCCAAATGGGTAATACCTGTGGGTATCTTAGTACCTCTGGCGGCGATCGCAGGGCTTTTCTTTACTAAAACTTTCCCATTCGGCGACTCGAACCCAGAACCCATCGCCTCCGAAGCTGCTTCCCCCTCCCCCCAACCCTCATCTCCCCCTTCTAAAGCCGCTGTATCCTCTCCAGCCGCATCTCCAGGCACCCCACAGGCAGCCTCCCCTGCACCAAAACCCGCTCCCACTGCTGCTGCGCCAGCAAGCCCATCTCCAGCTTCTCCTGCACCAAAAGCCGCCGCGCCTAAGCCTGACTCTTGGAGGGAAGCGGTTAACACAGCTCAGAAGGCAGCAATTTCCGCCCAGAAGGCTCAGTCTCAAAATGAGTGGATCGCAGTAGCAAGCGAGTGGCAGCAAGCGGTTAAGCTCATGAGAGCCGTACCGTCAACCAGCGCGAACTATCAAAAGGCTCAGCAAAAAGCGGCAGAGTATCAGGCTAATCTGATTGTTGCCAACCGCAGGGCGGCAGCAGCGCCTTAATAGTTTTGAGTTTTGAGTTTTGAGTGGAATACTCGATGTGCTAAAAGTCAAAAGTCAAAAGCCAAAAGTAAAAAAACTTGTTTTTACTGAAAGCTTTCTTACTTTTGACTTTTTTCAATGTTATTTAAATTTCATTATTTAACTTGACCTATTGCTTTAACTCCAAAAGCTGTAATTATTTTTCCTTCAATCGTTTTTAATCTCCTTCTAGTTTCATTTGGGAAACGTCCTACTCTGACGAGATGTTGCTCAACGAAATTGAAGCACAGCACGGGGTATGACCAGACCCAAACCAAGTGGTCCCGACAATACCGTAAGCCGCGCGATCGGGTATGTTGCAACTAGCACCGATCAGACACAAACCCACTCCGCAAAATTCGCTGTATGTAGGCATAAAAAAAGTAGTCTTACAAAGACTACTTTTGCATCCTATAATAAGTGCCAAGGAGCGCAGATGAAATAATTTCCACCGCTAAGCATGAGAACCCTTTCTCTACTTCGAGAAACTCTTCGAGTTACACGCTAGCTTGAACACTCGATGAACTCTGCATACTGATTTCTCCTGATTTCACAAATCCGTAGTAAAAAGCGACGGCAGCAGTAAGGGCATTGAGCCAGATATTATTTCCAAAAAGTGGTGTAAGCCCGAACAAGGTATTTGCAAATGGCAGCAATCCTAAAATTGCACCTGCTGCATAAAGGATAGCGAAGATGCGATTGAACACAATGGCTCCGCTTAAGCTAGTAAATGCCGCAATTCCCCAAACACCCACTAAAATGCCAATTGCATTATGAAAATAGTTGGTGGGGAATACCCCGAATATATAGCCAAAGCCTGGTACGGAGGTAAAGTTCTCAGAGGGAGTGAAAAAAGCAGGCACAAATCCAGCTACGCCCAGTAACAAGAAAAGGAGACCTAGACTCAGAGCACCGTAACGAATTGAGGAATTTGAAGATGTTGATGTTTGCATGGCAGTATTTTGATTTTCAAAAATTTTTCGTGTGGACTAAACAAGTGTTTTACTGCTGTTAGAGAAACACAAACAGCTTGTAACTGACCATTCAACTCCTAGCGAGCGAGGTGGAGTACATCTCGAAGAACGCTATAACCAGCCATATCCCAAAGAAGATAGGCGACAAAACCAAGCATTGCTAGACGACCGTTCCATAGCTCTTGCTGCGGGTTCCAACCAAAAATCCAGGCATTGCGATCGGCACCGTTATAAGCCGGAGTGATCGTAGGGACTTGATCGGTATTGATTGTTGAATTCTTCGTTGAAGTCTTCATAGTGGTGAGTAGTTTTTAACTATTCTGTTTCGATTTCATGGTATCGAGTATATTTGCTGGTATGGTCTACCATTAGACTTAAATTATCTCTATATCTAAAGATTGGATTGATCAGGCTCAACTGTTAATAATGAGCATAAAAAAAAGTATCCTTGTTTACAGACAATATAGGGGAGGCAATCCCGAACTCTTATTCTTGATGATTGACTTCAGAATCGATTGGAAGTTTAATTGCGTCAGTATCGGGTAGCATTCCTTGAGCATCGCTAGCGGGTACGTCTGGATTGTTGTGAAGATATAACGACACCTTTTTCCGTCTGCTCCCCATCGGCCGAATAAGAGCCTGCAATGGTTGAAGATCCAACAGTTTTGGTCTCATCTGTTCGGTTGCGGATGAGAAATTGGAGGCGATGGGATGAGCGATCGCTTCTCCCTATGGGTTTGTGCTGGTTCCTGCGGTAATGTTGGCATCTAAAACAGCACTTTCACCCGCATTTGGGGGTGCAAAAAGTTGAGCCTGTTGAGATGCGTTAACTTCTTGATTTGGCTGACTTGCTTGATTAGGCATGGATACGCTACTCATTTCTAATTTCTCCGTAAATCAGTTAAACAATTACTGCGGTATCAATCTCTCCCCTTCCACTTCCACTGACTTCAGAACCTATCACCATCAGCCACAACTGCGGTAAAATACTTATCGAAAGCCAGAGTTTCCAGGCTTTTGCTTCAACCTGCATTCAACGTACTCAAGCTTAAACTCTTACTGAGCAATTCTTTTCTTCTTAACGCTATCTCGATTACCATTGTCACCTCATCCTACTGAGGACACAACCTATTATAAAGTCACTTTGAAAAAACGAATAAAGTCGCCTTTGCTTTACGCTCCTACCTGAGAAGGACGTTGTAAAAAGCACGAGGTGTTAATCTTATTAGGTAGAGGCAAGAGCCATCGTTATCTAACTTTTAATAACATTTCCGACTCATTATTTGGACGGCAAAATACTAGGATAAAAGGAAATCGCGGCTACGCTAAGCCCCCTTACCCTATGCGCTATCGCTAACGCGAGGCTAACGCCAACGCGCAGGCTTCGTCAACATGGAGGGGGCAGAAGTTGCTTCGCTTCTATTCAACAAAGCCTGCCGACCCCGACCCAATTGAGTCCGCACAGGCGGGCTTGGTTTGGGGAGCATCGAGACTTCCAGTTTGTGGGCGATTTGCTACCGCCACGCGAGAGAGATTTTTTGAAATTCTTAATCGCTTGAAGAAGCAAATTTGGATACCCTATCAAACGACTTATGAATATCAAAAAAATCGCCTCTAGGTTATAGTCGCCGATTACCTGAAAGCTTATCAACCAACAGTTATTTCTTTTCATCTTTTCAGATCAGCTTGCGATCGCAGTTTCTTGCCTTCCGGCATACCCCCGAAAACACCTTCCTTTTTTACCTTACAAGGAACGCTCACTATGGCTAATCGAGAACATTTTGCTTATCTAGTGCAAGATGTCATTTGCTCTCATTGGTGGCGGGATAAAAATTCACTTTTCACAACAGGAGAAGCAAGGGCATCATGCTCAAGCAGAAAACCGACATCGGTTCGCGATTAAGCCGAAGGCACCTACTTGGAATGTTTTTGGTAGGCATCACTGGGGCGATTGGATCAGCCTGTACCACCAACTCTATGGAGAGAATTACATCAATGAGAACAGACAAACCACAAAATCAGGATCAGGCATCTATGAACGGACGCCTGCTGGCACGACCAACGCAGCCTACGGGAACGGCACCAAGCGGTCTGCAACCATTGGGACTTTCCACCAAGCGCGATGGACTCCTCTACGTGCCTAAAAATTACCAAGCTTCCCGACCCGCACCACTGGTGGTGATGCTGCACGGCGCAGGTGGCGACGCACGCGGCGGTCTGACTCCGTTCCAAAACCTCGCCGATGCCACTGGACTCATCCTGCTGGCACCTGCCTCGCGCCGCCAGACGTGGGATGTGCTGGTCGGTGGGTACGGCCCCGATATCGCCTTGATTGACCAGGCGCTGGCGCAGACGTTCAGCCGCTACGCTGTAGACCCTACCCGCATTGCGATCGAGGGCTTCTCGGACGGGGCTTCCTATGCCCTAAGTGTCGGCATCACCAACGGCGACTTGTTCAGCCATGTCATAGCGTTCTCGCCGGGGTTTATGGCACCAGCTTCACAGGTTGGCGAACCGCGTCTGTTCATCTCGCACGGCACGCGAGACTCTGTTTTACCGATCGATCCTTGTAGCCGTAAGATAGTGCCACAGTTGCAGGGTGCTGGCTACGATGTGGTTTATCGGGAGTTCGACGGCCCCCACACAATTCCCCCTGCGATTATAGACTCTGCACTAGACTGGTTCACGGCGTAGCAGGCTATTCTGAAGCAGGTGGCGATGATATCGAATACTACAGCGGCTTTTGTGTTCATGGAGAGTAAATAAATTTAGATTGTACGAGCTTCTCTCGATCACGTTCGCATCAGTTGCTGAATGCGCTGTGGCTCCTTTCCAAGCCAATCTAGATTCTGGGCAGTGCTGTCGAAAATTGATGAAGTTTTGAATGGCTCAAACTCGCCGCGTGATGCTGCTTCTGCCGTTTTTGCTAACAGCGATCGCACTTGCTCGTCATTCATTGGCTGGAACGTCCGCACCGCCTCAAACGCTTGATCGAGAATCTCCATGCTGTCAATTCCCGTAATCACAACCGATGTAGGTAGATTCAGCGCATAGTGCAGACACTCTATTGGCGTTACCGTATTTGACCGTAACAAAATCCCGTTTGCCATGCTTTTCATGCCAAGAATGCCGATGTCCTGTTTAACCAGTTCTGGCACAACCAGCTTCGCAAAGCTTCGGTAGTGTGCATCCATCACATTCAGCGGCAACTGAGCTGCATCAAATTTAAACCCATAACTAGCTGCAACTTCCAGCATATGCAGATGAATCTGGGGGTCTTTGTGTCCGGTGAAGCCAATATATCGGAGTTTGCCAGCTTCCCGCGCCTCAATTAAGGCGGCATTTGCCCCTTCTGGATCGAAAACTCGATGCGGGTCCTCGAACCGGAGGATTTCGTGGTGCTGGACGAGATCGATGCAATCAACTTGCAGGCGTTGCAGTGATTCGTCTAGCTGTCTTGCGGCTTCTTTCTTGGAGCGACCGTCAATTTTAGTCATCAGGAATACTTTGTCTCGGTAGCCCTCGCGGAGAGCTTTCCCCATGCGAATCTCGCTGGCTCCACCGTTGTAATCCCAACTGTTATCCATAAAAGTGATGCCGCGGTCGATCGCAGTCCGAACAATCCGGATACCCAGTTGCTCATCAACATACTTCAATCCGATGTGCCAACCACCCAATCCGATCGCAGAAACCCTCTCTCCTGTGCTGCCAAGAGTTCGGTATACCATTTCTGAGTTTGGCGTACTTTGTGACATCTGTTCTCCTTGTTTTGCAGCTATTGCTTTTGTATTAACAGCATTGGACGATCGCGCCTATCGCCTAACGTCTGTGAAAGAAAACCGCGCGCTTTCGGCTCACCCATCCTCACCGTTCGACACAGATGATCGGTAGCTCGATCGCTCAGCGATTCGATCGCCATCCGGTTGCTCTCGGCTCCCCATCTCATTGTTTTGCAGTGCCGCTTTGTCACTCAAAGAGGTTAACAGCGAAGGCGATAAAGATGAGTGACTGTCTTTTCCAAAAGCGCGTTCAGTACCAATCCCACCTGTTCCAGGTAACAACCGATTAAACCAAGCGATCGCAGTGGTAGAAAGCCCTGGAAAAAGAGCATAGAGTCTGGCACTAAACCAAGTCCAAAGTGGCACAATTACCTCTGCATCACCCCGTCGAAATCCAGCAATCGTCTCACGAGCAACTTTTTCGGCACTCGTCGAGATTAAGGGCAAGGAATCAGCAATGCTGAACCATGTAAACTCCTTGCGGTGCTGACCTTTGAACATAGCGTGGTCTATCACGCCCGTGCGGATGAAACCCGGACATACCGTTGTGACAGCAATCCCGTCCTTTGCCAGTTCTGTCCGCATCCCTTCCGACAAACCCGTTAAGGCAAATTTGCTGGCGCAATACGCCAACATATGCGGAGAAACTACCTTGCCGCCGATCGAAGAGATATTAACGATGCGTCCAGCCTGTCGTTGACGCATTTCCGGGAAAACCGCATAAGTAGTGTATAGCGGTGCCCAGAAATGCAGCTTCATCAAGTCGTCGTAGTCCTCCATCGTCAATACATCCATTGGCCCCACAAGGTCGGTGCCTGCGTTGTTAATGAGGATGTCGATCTGACCGAAGCGATCGCGCACCTGCTGCACCATCTGCTCAACCTGGGAGCGATCGGTGACATCACACGGAACAGTCAGCACCTCTCCACCGCACTGCTCCAGCTCGACACGCGCCCTTTCCAGCTCTGCGCGATCGCGGGCACAAATTGCCAAACGCGCTCCTTCATGCACCAACTGGCGCGCCATAACCAAACCAAGTCCGCGAGAACCACCCGTAAGCAGCACCGTCTTGCCTGTGAGATCGTATTGACGTTCGCGCCACGATCGCACCACCCAAAGCACGACGAGCAAAGCGCCCACGCCAACTGCAAAAAGAATAAGAGGATTCTGATTATCTATATAGGAATTCATGGTTAAAACTCAAATGCTGATGTGTTGTGAAGCGCAATCTACCCTATTACCTGAACCTGATGCTAAAACCCTAAACTTCTCCTCTGTTCTGACTAAGAGGTTGTCAAATTTTAGCTACTGCTGTGGCTAATATGATAGTTATTGTTAACTTTAAATGTAATTTAAAATACAAATTTTTATTTTCAAATCGCTGCCAGTTCACTTTCCTAAGCGAGTTATTTGTATCCATTTAAAATTAGCAATACCTATCTACCTCTTCGGTTTATGTGGTCAGCTATACTTTTTTATTCTAAACAGAAGTTGCCCTCAAGGGAGAACTTCTGTTTAGAAGCTGCTGTTATGGCGATCGCGGTTGGCTAGAGAGTGGGAGCTAAAAAGCTATTCTCTTATTGCACAATCCGCTGCACTCTCAATAAAAAGCCATCGCTCCGCTTACCGGGGAATGCTTTGTCTTGTAATGAGAGGGTTGGCTGTTATTGCAATTAGGTTGCCATTTCTTGCTGAATCCTGCTCTTGGCAGCTTTAAACTCGGTTGCCATTTGCTCTTTTTGCTCGTCGCTGCAATTGTTGTCAATCGCCGAGAACATGGTGGATTCTTCTTGGCGAATGTGGTCGCCAACCGCCTCCATCAGGTCTTTAATTTTCGATCTAAACTCGTCAGCATTAGTGGGGTCCATAGCCTTAATTTCATCGAGCATCTGCTTCATTTGCGCTTGCTCATCGTACAGCTCTTGAGTGTTGTCATCGCCGTAGAACGAGCGAACTTTGGGATAGACGACTTCTTCTTCAGCTTGAGCGTGTACCAACAAATCTTTGTAGAGTTGTCCGAAATACTCTTGGAGCTTTTGAGGATCTTTAGTAGCTCCGATTTCGGTGAAGATAGTATTCGTCTTGTTGTGATCCAGCCGGATGAGGGTCTGGATGTTCATATCTTGTTTGTCACTGTTTTGGGTGGCTATGCTGCCAAATACACCCGACAATGCAGCAACTCCATCTTGCACCCGGGCCCAGAGTCCCTGGTCGGCGTCTTTACCAGTCATTTCGCGGACACCCACCAATTCGAGCATTCCTTTGAGTTGTTCTTGGTGAGCGCGACTTTCAAAATTGACGGTATTCAAAGGGCCAATTGCCACTTCAATATCAGCTCCCACCTTCTGAGCGGCTTTGTGAATAATGATTCCACTCATGGCTTGAGCATGCTTCATCAGTTCGTGGTGAAGGAGTTTCTGATAATACGTAAACTCCTCGCCTGACATCATCTTCTCAAACTGCGGAATAAATATCTTGGTCGCAGCACTAGGTTCAGCTTGAATGCCGTATTGAACGATCACCGTCTCTATAATGCCCAGGTTTTTCTGGTCATCTTCAAGCATATTCTGGAGACGCTTGCGCACATCGTCATCAGGGCAGGCATCTATTAGCTTTTGATCGTTGGAGATAATTAAATTTTGAAAGGCTTTCAAGTCTGCCAATCTTTCGCCGATCGCAGCCCGTTTTGTATCGTCTAACGTTGTAACCATGTTTAGTTATCCTCGGTTAAATAATCTGATTGATATTTGTTGCTATCCTGTTGCTCAGGCGATTTGGGTTCGGCATTATTTGCAAATAAGGCAGTGTCTCGACCACTTTATCTGCTGAGCTACCTTTCATCTGCATCACAAATTTGCGCGATTTTCAAGAATCTTTTTAACGGGAGTCAGTGCCTTGATTTGGACTTCCAACAACCTTGGGAGCCGCTCCAGGAGCTTCAGGTTCACTACCGGGACTAACGTCAGTACCGGATTGTTGGCCGGTCATGCGATATCTCTCATCCAGTGGAGTTTCACCCTCTTCTGTGGTCGGTATACTTGTTTGGGTTCCAGGATTATCTTGAGGGTCATATTTTGCATCATCTTGCCGAGTATCTGGAGGATTCTGTGATGTCATGATTTGCACTTGTCTTTGACCTTACTCTACAAGGCTATCATTCAGTTTCAAGTAGGTGTTCTATCCTTAGACATGACTCGTTCTACCACTAATTCTAGAGGGAGTATTGAGGGAGAAAAATTGGACAAAATATGTATGTTGCACAAAATATGTATGGGCAATCATTCTCCATCGGGCTTAACATTTGCTGTACGCCCAACACCGCTGTAGAAAATCATCCGTACTTTTCCCCGCTGTATCGATTACCGTGTGTTGCCCTGTGCTTCGGTGTCCCGATCGCGGCGTCCCAGCAGGGTGCCAACAGCGGTAAGAACCTCCGGCACTGCGAGTACAATGGAGGCGATCGAGCAAACCGTCGCAACTTGGCAGTATTCACAAAACGCCTTGTTCTCGCTCCATTCCTCACGAGCTAACTCGACATTGGTCACCCCGTCCAACACGAGCTTGATACCCATTGCAATTGGTAGCAAAGGGTTGCGCCTAGCGCGGTCTAGACCACCTGCAGCAGCTAGCCAAGCAGTGATGGCATAATTAGCCACCATTATTGGCCCGTCGGGTGAGTTGAATTTGTTGTAAGCGTAATTAGAAGCGTCAACGCGGTCTGCATTGAAAAGCTTTTGTCCCGGCGGATCTGGTAGGTGATTAACGATCCGACTCTGGTAGAGTGTCACGGCTTGTCCCATCGAACCCCCAAGCATAGATAAGCCGATAATCCATCGCCGACGGTCATGTGAGGGTTCTTTCCTTGACGCAGCTCCTCACTCAGTTGTTTTGCGTCCATAAAGCGCAATTCTCAATAATAATAACGTATGCGTTAACGGTCACATCAGCCATACACGAAGCGTTTCAATGAAAATGAATAGGATAGGCACTAGGAACCCAATTCAACGACGCGATCGTCCTGCGCTGAAAGTGTATAGATTTCTCATCATTTTATGGATTCAGTTTGATGCGTACCACTTACCTAAGAGGTACTTGTAAATAAAGCGCTGTATTTCAAGCTCTTGTATAGAAAAGCTTCAACTCGGTTAATATTATGTCCCTTCTTTAGGTAGACCCTTAGACAAAGTAACAGGATTAAAGTTTAGTAGAGGCATTTGTACTGACTAAAATCCTTTTATGGAAAAATGAAGAAGAAATTTTTGTATCGGCTTAATAAGTAGGGGGAGCACTTCTTCTAGTTGCCAAGACAAGCCCAAGGGATGAAGAGATGTAGATTTAATGGTGGATACTCTGGGCAACATTCCCGGCGACTTCCTGAATTGGGAGTTCTTGATGTTGAAGCCTTTCCAGTTAGGAGTTCAGAAGTATATTGACCTTCTGGAGAACATCTATTTTGAAAGCAAACTAATCAATTTTATCCGGATGGAAAAGTAGATTTTTGATAGTCCCGACCAAGCTGGAGAGGCTTACCGACTGTTCATGAAAGATTTCTCTCAGGGAAACAAACTGATTCAAGGTCAGGTTGAGATTGGCAACAAGCGAGTGGATATGGGAAACATCCGCATCCCGATTTTGAACATTTACGCCGAGCAAGATCCTCTCCTCCAGCATCTTCCTTAACTCTTAAGACATACATTGCTAGCGAAGACTACACCTTGCGCTCCTTCCCAGTTGGGCACATCGGGATCTAGGTCAGCAATAAAGTGCAGCGAAACCTTCCTCCAACTATTGTCGATTGGCTTAAGGCGCGATCGTAGAAAAACCCATGCTGGTGTTCTGCCTCACCACGATGCCTTCGTTTGCTGCGATCGCCCACTTAGGTGCGTGCAAACGGGTGTTTAATTTTGGCAACTCTGTTTCTTCTACACAACCTAGCTTAACGTTAATATCCATCTAGGAGTAGACAAAAACAGAGCTTCATTGATGCTATTCTCTGAGCATCTATAAAGATAAGCAGTCCCATAATTAAAACGTAATTCAACACCCCGAACTCAGCACGCTAGGGGGGTGTTAATTAAAACAAACATTGAACGGCAAGACTACGTTAGCTAACAAAGAGAGAGGCTGTATGGCTCAAACAAAGAACGATTCAGAAATCTTGCCGGAGGATTTTAGTGACCCATCGGCAGATAACGCCTTAATCGAGCCGAAACAAGACCGATTAGGATATGCACCCTTCGCCAAACATCTTGCAGACAGTATTTGCCAAATGAACTTTCCCGAAGGGTTCGTTATTGCAATTTACGGTTCTTCAGGTTTTGGCAAATCCACACTATTGAACTTTTTAACGTACTATCTCGAACAAAAGCCCGAGAGCGAGCAACCTATTATTGTCCCTTTTAATCCCTGGTTATTTTCTGGCGGCGAAGACATCACAAGGCGCTTTATTGGTCAATTACAGAGTGTTTTGAGCCAATTTAAAACTGTCTCCAAAGGCATCCTAGGTCGAATAACCAATCTGGCTAAAGCAGTTTCTGAAATTCCTATTCCTTACGCTCAAGCTAGTAAGGCACTTGTAAAATTATTTGACGATAAAGAAAAGGAGACTTCCGACTTAAAAGAAGAAGTCGAAGATACACTAGAAAAGCAGCATCCGCGAATCGTAGTAACCATTGACGATATTGACAGGCTCTCCGCTGAAGAGATTAGTCAATTATTTTATCTTATTAAATCAATTCCCAACTTTACTAACGTTGTCTATTTGCTCGTTTTCGATCAAGAAGTGGTCATCAAAACCCTCACAGATAAACAACCTTTACCCGGAGACACCTACCTAAATCAGATTGTTCAAGCTTCTTTTGAGTTACCTCTTCCAGATAAAACCTCACTCCGCAAGCTACTTTTTGAAAAACTCAATGGCATACTGACTGACGCACCAAAGCCACTACTCAATCAAAATCGCTGGGGCAATGTTTATTTACAAGGGATAGACCACTTTATTACCAACCCTCGCGACATTACTCGTCTAACCAACCTCTTAACCGTGACATACCCAGCGGTGAAAAGTGAAGTGAACCCTGTTGATTTTATTGCTATTGAGTCCCTGCGAGCCTTTCGCCCCATGATCTATGACATAATCCGCAAAAATCCTAAATTCTTTGCGGGAAATGTGGATGCGGAGGGTTCTCTAATTCCGACCTTGGACGAAATTAAAGATTTTCATTATTCGTGGCTGGCTCCGTTTGAAGATGAAGATAAAGAACCAATCAAACGGCTGCTATTGCACCTTTTTCCTAAATTAGAAGGTGTTTGGTATAATACCTATCCCCCTGCCCAGGACGAGTCAATATGGGGCAAGCAATTACGTATTTGCAGCTTAGATATATTTCCCAACTACTTCCGTTTAGTCTTAACACAAGATGAATTCTCGGATGCTGAGATAAAAACAATTTTTGCCTTGGCAAAAGATGCAAAGGCATTTGGTAAAAATCTTGTAGAACTTGCTCATCAAAAACGCTCTGATGGCACGACGCAAATTCGGGCATTTCTTGAACGGCTTGAGGATTACCCTGAACAAGAAATTCCTACCGATTGCATTCCTTCAATTGTGAAAGCTTTGTTTGATGTCGGCGACCAGCTTTTGCCTCCGGAAGACGAACCGCATGGAATGTTTGATTTTGGCAATGACATTAGAATTGAACGCCTGCTCTCACAACTGTTGCATCGAATTGACGAACAAGCACGGTTTGAAACCTTGAAAGAGGCAATATCAAACGGTAACGCCTTATCCATAATTGTGCGCGAAGTAGCAGCCTTGGGTCAGGAACAAGGTAAGTATGGACCAGAGGAATTTATCCCCGCAGAGGAATGGCTCCAGAGTGTAGAACACCTTAAAGAACTTGAAGGAATAGCCTTGAAACGGCTGCGAGATGCTGCACAACAAAAGTCCCTACTGCAATCCCCAAAGCTATCTGAAAATTTACACTATTGGCAAAGTTGGGCAGGAGAAGAGGAAGTCAAGCAATGGGTTGAAAAGATTATTGAGGATGACGAAGGGCTAGTTAATTTCTTGGAGAATTTGCTGCCAAAAGATTTTAGTGAGGATGGGTCAAACGAAACTCCCAGAACAGGCTACAAACTTGACCTTAACTGGCTCGAACCCTATCTCGAACCATCGGCTATCGTTGAGCGAATGAGGAGTCTCGGTGAAACGAGCGAGTTAACAGAAGATCGGAAAAATGCGATCGCCCAATTTATCCAAGAATATGAGATGCACCAGCAGGGACAAGGCTCGGATTAGGCAAGGATTTAGGCGGTCGAATAGCAGCGCTAGAGCCTCGATCCGGTAATCAAAATGGTGTGGAGGGTATGACGCAACTGACTGGCGACGAACGTTAGAAACTCATCGTTCAGAGAAGCAACCAGGGCGAGGCCATAAATTTATTGCTATTCCTTTGCTTCAATCAGCTTGGTTGGGTGCCTGACTGGGAATAGGGCGCGAATTAGCTGACTCACAGGCACCGAGCGCTGCTCGTGAACCAACACCAAGGGCAGCAGGGCAAACAGCCGCAGGACGGCTGAGAGAGCAAATGCCATTGGCAAACCACCAAAATGAGTCAGACTCGCGACATAGCTACCAACAGTGATTCCGATCGCCCCAGTGATTCCAGGAACCGCCGCCGCAATAGCAAAATAAATCGACTGATTGCGTAGCGGTGTCACCGACATCATCAGATTGCCACTGCACAGGTCAATCGCTGCCCAAGTCCCCCCGGCCACTATATGCAACAAGGGGAACCACACCCAAAGGAAAAAGGGAGTAGTTCCAGCTTCTAGCCACAGTAGAGGCGTCAGAGCCACCAAGACTCCCACAGTTATCATCACGGGGCGATTACCAATCCGGTCAGCCAGTCTGCCCCAGAACATCAGCATCAGTAAGTTAGCACCAGCTCCCAAGCTGTTATAGAGCGTTACCACACTGACATCTAGGTGGAGATCCCCCAGCAAGTAGAGGTTAAAGAAGGGAGCGCTCATGTTAACCGCAAAGCTCCAGAAGCCTGCGTAAAGAAGAAACCTCAAAAAATTGGCATCCTTGAAGAAGCTAAAAACTGTCTCCCAAGGTGACAGGTGGTCTGTATCCGAATCGGTGACCTGTAAAAGCTTTGGATTCACATCAGTCATCCAGAAGTGAAAGCCCAGACTGATTATCCCCAGCACGATTCCCAGAACCAACACCGCACCGAAGCCAGAGAGCGAGCCACCGGGCCACTTCGATACTGCTAGACCCAGAAGCGGCACAGCGATGAGATTGGTTAAGGTCACAACACTATTGCGAAAGCCAAAATACCGCCCCCGCAATCGGTCTGGTACTAACACAGCCATCCAGCTAAAAAAGGAAGCACGGCCCAAAGCTTCCATGATATTAGTCACCCAGATAATTGCCAGTGTCAACAGCACCAACTGATCTCCAGCCATACGAGATGAGCTGACCAACCAAATCCCAGGCACAACCAGCAACCACAGCAGCCGCGACGAGCCAAAAATCAACAGGGAATACCAATTGCGGCTGTTCGTGCGGTCTCCCAGATAGGCTCCCAGCGGTTGCAGCAAATTGGTTAGCTGAGGAATTGAGGCGAGCAAACCAATTTCTACTGTACTGGCACCGAGATCCAGCAAGAAATTACTAAGCAAGGCGCCGCCAATGATACTGGAAAAGACTGTGGCGAAGCCTCCTTCGGTAGTTAATGCCTTGAGGCTTGTCCGAATTTCTCGCTTGGAAATTTTTTGAGGCGGGTTTGGAGGAAATACCGTCTCTGATAATGCCCTATTCTCTTGTTCGACTTTTAATACTAAATCTTTCTCGGTGTGTTGAAAATCTTCAACTATTACTCCTTGGAAGTTTAGTAATCCTGTCAGTAGAGGATTCATGAGGGTTCTTGGTAATATCCGCTACATTAACATATGATAAGCAGAAAACCAATGCTTATTTCGTTTTTCGCCACATCCCCACTAGGATAGATATGTTGAAAAGCTTTTGTAATAAGCAATTATACTTAATTATAGTTGAATTTTCAGAAATGGTACAAGGCGGCTCTTGTCCTCGCAGTAGTTCATTGCAATGAACTATGAATAAAAATCCCTCCCCGTTCCGGGGGAGGGTTCGTCAATTCGCCATCTCAAGACTAAGTGGATGAGCTTGCAGGTGGACCTTCATCCTCAAGTTCTTCTATTAATGGTAATGCTTTCAAAGTGGTGCGTCCTGCTTGAATAGCCGCTGCTTGACGCTTGAGTGTTGGGATCAGGACTCGCATTAGCTCACTCACACGCACAGAGCGCTGCTCGTGAACCAACACCAATGGCAGGAGGGCCAACACCCGCAGGACGGCTGAGAGAGCAAACACCGTTGGCAAGCCACCAAAATCAGTCAGAGTCGCGACATAGCCACCAACGGTGATTCCGATCGCCCCAGTGATTCCAGGAACCGCCGCCGCAATAGCAAAATAAAGCGACTGATTGCGTAACGGCGTCACCGACATCATCAGATTGCCACTGCACAGGTCAATCGCTGCCCAAGTCGCGCCGCCCACTATATGCAAGAAGGGGAACCAAGCCCAAAGGAAAAATGGAGAGGTTCCAGCTTCTAGCCACAGTAGAGGCGTCAGAGCCACCAAGATTCCGACAGTTATCATCAGCGGGCGATTGCCAATCCGGTCAGCCAATTTGCCCCAGAACATTAGCATCAGTAAGTTAGCACCAGCTCCCAAGCTGTTATAGAGCGTTACCACGCTGACATCTAGGTTGAGGTCCCCCAGCAAGTAGAGGTTAAAGAAGGGAGCGCTGATGTTAACCGCAAAGCTCCACAAGCCAGAGTAAACCAGAAACCTCAAAAAATTGGCATCCTTGAAGAAGCTAAAAACTTTCTTCAAGGGCGAGCCGTGGTCTGTATCCGAATCGGCGGCGTGTACTAGCTGCGGGTTGACATCGGTTATCGAGAACTGAAAGATCAGACTGAGTATTGCGAACACAACTCCCAGAACCAAGACCGCACCGAAGCCAGAGAGCGAACCACCCGGCCACTTGGATACCGCTAGACCCAGCAGCGGCACGCCGATGAGATTGGTTAAGGTCACCACACTATTGCGAAAGCCAAAATACCGCCCCCGCAATCGGTCTGGTACTAACACAGCCATCCAGCTAAGAAAGGAAGCACGGCCCAAAGCTTCCATGAAATTACTCAGGCAGATAATTGCCAATGTCAACAGCACCAACTGGCGCGGCTGCATACGAGATGAGCTGACCAACCAAATCCCAGGCACAATCAGCAACCACGGCAGCCGCGACGAGCCGAAAATCACCAGGGAATACCAGTGGCGGCTCTTGATGCGGTCTCCCAGATAGGCTCCCAGCGGTTGCAGCAAATTGGTTACCTGCGGAATTGAGGCGAGCAGACCAATTTCCACTGTACTGGCACCGAGATCCAGCAAGAAATTACTAAGCAACGCACCGCCAATAATACTGTAAAACACCGTAGCAAACGCACCTTCGGTAGTTAATGCCTTGAGGCTTTTCCGAATATCTCGCTTGGGAATTTTAAGATGCGGGTTTGTAGTAACTACTGTCTCTGATAATGCCTTATTGTCTGGGATTTCCTCAATGGCCAGAGGGACCAGAGGACTCGTTTCTACTAAAATGCTATCTTCGTGGGGAGTGAGCATATTATCTAGGCAATATTTAAAGAGTTAATCGGAACTACATTACTGCTTTGCTCTGAGTGCCTTTCTAAAGACAAATGTCCTAAAAAATGCTTTATTTAAATCCTGTAATGGCGACCCCTTACCTGCTGAGCGTTAATTAGTAAACGCCATAAAGTATTTCAGAAATATAACCACAACCTGTCCCAAATAGTCAGGTTTTCTTGACAGAATTCATATAAAAATACTCTCTATTCTAGTATAGTATACCTTTAACAATTTGACAAGAATGTTTATAAATAATAACAATTGTTGTTTGTAAACCAATTTTAAGCTTTTAGTTACAAAATTTACTTAAATTATTTTAGAGTTAATCATTAAAGGTTATTTCTCAAGATAGATTTCTTTCTAAACTCTAAGGAGGATGCAGATATGCTACCTCTAAGGTATCTGCAGTTAGAAGTTGAGCTCGTAGATTTCAACTCGACCAAACTTTCCTAGATTGACTTCATCTTCAAGCGGAAGAATTTTTAATGAGGATTTTAAGGAGTAGGCTCGATTGAAGCCAATAAATTACAGGTGGTTGCCGTTGTTGGGCTTCGAGGGGCATCGGACTTGAGGTAATCATCAACTTGGTTTCAGGAAGGAGGGGCAAAAGGAAGGGGTTGTCTCTGCTAGCAGTGAAGTGGGGCTAAATTCTTTGGTGGGCGAGATTTGTATCTCTGGCGGTGAGGCAACCCCTTTCGTTTCAAGATATGTCGATCGCCCTAGCAGTACATTCCATTAGCTAGAGGAGAGGAAATGGATGGCAGCTTAGGATGTTTAATAAAACAGGGAATTTTCTAGGGAACGATGAGCTTATTACTAATAGATATGGATGGTACGCTCCGTGAACCGCTCAGCGGACAACAATACTTCCAACATCCCAAAGATCAACGCATTATTGAAGGTGCCCAGATTGCCATTGCCGCCTACAAAGAGGATTGGATAATTGTCGGCATCACCAACCAAGGTGGAGTTGCCGCCGGTCATAAGTCTATGCAAGACTGTATCAAGGAACAGCAATACACGCTTGAGTTATTCCCCGAGTTGAGAGAAATCTACTTCTGCCCCGACTTTGAGGGTAAAAAGTGTTTCCGCGTCACCGATCACAATGTTTATAACCACAGCCAAACTAAGTGGTCTGGACAGTACCGCAAACCGCGATCGGGTATGTTGCAACTAGCAATGGTCAGACACAAACACACCCCGCAAAATTCGCTGTATGTGGGCGATCGCCCCGAAGATGAACAAGCGGCCCAACGAGCAGGTATACCCTTTCAATGGGCATGGGACTGGATCGAGCAACATCAAGAGGCGATCGCTTCCAACCTTACAGAAGTATAGTAATCGATAGGATAGTCATGGAACGAGAGATTACAGATAGCAACGGCATTACCTGGGTATGTATTCAAGCCTATTCTGGGATTTCCCACAATGCAGAAAACCAGGATGCGGCTCAGGTTAAAGGACAAGAAGATACGTACTGGGTAGTCTGTACGCCTAGTGGTGGCGCAAAGTCAGTGCGGCTCAAGCTTCAGGGCGAATGGGAAAAATCCTACTCTGATGAGATGTTGCTCAATGAAATTCAAGCACAGCAGGGGGAATGACCACAGCAAAATCAAGAGGTCTGGACAATACCGCAAACCGCGATCGGGTATGCTGCAACTAGCAATGTCAGAGACAAACACACCCCGCAAAATTCGCTCTATGTGGGCGCAAAAAAAGTAGTCATTGTAAGACTATTTTTGCATCCTAGAATAAGTGCCAAGGAGCGCAGATAAAATAATTTCCAGCCGTAAGCATGAGAACCCTTTCTCTACTTGGCGAAAGTATTCTAGTTACACGCTAGCTTGAGCACTCGATGAACTCTGTATGCCGTCAGGCGTTGGTACTTTTATTTAAGAACCCAATACAGCTTCATCAGGTCTAATCGGAATTTCACTGACAATATCATCACCTTGAAACCGGAAAAATGGATGGGGCAGTAGCTCGATAGTCAGGTATAAATCTCTCCTAGCTTGCGAGAAGGGACTGGGACGACCCTTATCCTTGACACGGATGCGGCTTCCAGGTTTAGCCCCTGGTGGAATTCGCACATTAATCGTTAATAGGCGTGGCTGTGTCAGGGGAGAGTATTACTCCGGGTCTACCAGTTACGTGCCGTATTTTTAACAGTTTTTGCAGACCGCCAGCACTATATTGTTTTAACCATCTATTTACAGTAATTCTCTTTACACCTCGCAGGTTCACTACATCTGTAAAGCTTTGGTTATATCCACCCTTTAACCAATCTCGGTGTCTGAATTTGTGGTCGATTAGTTATAGTTCACGGGCTGGCGACAAAGTTATTTTTAATTACTCTGGGGTTAAATCAATTTTTTCTTGGTAGTTTACGTGCATACAATATTTCTCAAACTCTCAGCGTCCTTGTAGTATTATTTTGGGGGTATCTACACAGGTGCCTGCGGTGAGGTGGTTGCTATCTGTTGGAATCGGAGCGGGCAAGAGTGTCTAGTGCAGTTCGACAAAGACGTGCGTGGCAGTTCGAGGGCTGAGATTCAATCTATTGACTTGTTGAGGCAGCCTGCTAAAAATTGAGGGAAGTTACCCAAAGGTTTATGTAACCGGAGGGTGGCGGCTATTTTTCCAAATTTCCGTAGGAAGCTCTGGCACTGCGGACTAGATTTCTAGCGGAAATTTGAATATCCTGACCTAGAGTTTAAAAGTGCTAGGGCTAGGCGGAAAAGTCAACTTTCTAGTATCGACCCAAAATTAAAATCGCTAAAGCTTCCGTAAATTTTCCCAAGCAAGGTAAGTGGTGTAACTACCGTCAGGCTTTTTTCAAGCTATACCGTAGGGTACAGAGTAATCTTTATGGGCTGGGACAACGCCGATGGCTCTTGGTCATTGCTCCCGCAGTCAGATGCCCGACACCAATGACAAATGACATTTCTAATACCCAGGCGGGCGTTGAAAAAAACCAGTTACTTGAGTTAATTTTTCCGCAATCTCTAGCAGTTTCAGATCGCTTCCACGGCGTCCCACCACTTGGACGCCGATGGGTAGTCCTTCTTTTGACTGGGTAAAGGGCAGCACTACGGCAGGGTTGCCAGTTAAATTGAAAATTGTTACGTAAGCACCTATTGTTGTCCAATAAGAGAACTCGCGACCATCCACCTCAATGGGTTCTCCTGGCTGACGGTGGGTGAAAGCAGGCACTGGCACCACTGGACACAGCCAAGCATCCCAATTAGATAAGAAACTTTCGATATTAGCAATCAGAATATCGCGCTCAATGAGGGCGGTGACATATCGTTGTTGCTGTTGAATCTGCGTCAGGTTTGGCTGGGATAAACCCAATTCAAATTTATAAATATTGAGGTAAGTATCACGTACCGCATTGCTATCAAAATTTGGCGGCTCGTTGTGTTGCTCTACACAGCATCCTATATCTGTCAGGGATGATGCTAATTTCTCTAGAGCAGCTTTGGTTTGAGCTGTGGCTGGAATCTCACCAAAACCTTCTGTCCAAGCGTAGCGGTACGATTGTAGCGTGGTTGCTGGGTTAACTTGTTTGGATATCGGTATTACTTCTGGCTGGCGGGGGTCTGGATCTTGAATCAGTGACAGGCACAATCGCAAGTCTTCTACAGAGCGGGCAAGAGGTCCTATTGTTTGTAAGTGGTGGATAGTTTTAGGTGTTCCTGGTAATTCTGGAATATGTCCAAATGTTGAGACGCGATTCTGGCTTGGTTTCAAGCCGAAAATGCCACAGAAGTGAGAGGGAACGCGGATTGACCCACCAATATCACTACCAAGTTCAAGAGGGGATAACCCCGCAGCTATAGCACTCGCTCCACCTCCTGTGCTGCCGCCTGGCGTATATTCATGGTTCCAGGGGTTGTTTGTTCTACCAAACAGAGGACTGTTGGTCTGAAAGTTACCAGCTAGTTGTGGTGTATTCGTCTTGCCCAAAATAATTGCTCCAGCAGCACGCAGTCGAGCGACGACGGTAGCATCTTGCTTTGGGACATAATTAGCTAAGGGTTGATAACTGCTGGTTGTGCCTAATCCTTTGGTTTCGAGGGTGTCTTTGATAGTTACGGGTACTCCATGTAAGGGCCCCCAATTTTCTCCTTGAGCTAATGCTCGATCTGCCACTTTCGACTGCGCGAGCGCATTTTCCGCATCCAGAGTCACAATCGCATTTAGTGCTGGGTTGTATTGAGCAATCTGACTCAAATAAGCTTCTATTACTTCTGTTGAAGAGACTTGACGAACGCGGATTGCTTTTGCTAATTGATGAGCAGTTAAATAAACTAAATCATTCATTATAATTAACTGTATTTTTAGGGAATAAAACTATTTCTCATTCAGGATTCAGACGCTCCGTTTGGTTGATACAATATTTGTAATTGCTCAACTCGGGGAAAAAAGGGAGCCATCAATAGAGAGAGCTTGTTGAATGGATTGATAAGCAGTTAAACCCTGTCGCTTCCCAGTATAGACAACTGAACGAACGGCAGCTTTCCAAATCTCGACTCCATTCCGAACGGAAGCCATTGGTAACACGACGAAATATCACGCTCATCCGAATCGCCTGTTCACTCTGATTATTCGTGGGCGGAATTGTCGCATCTTCCAAAAATAGAAATAAATTGTCAATCAGCCCACCATAGCGTTTTCGTAACCGGATACCATCCTTATGTTCTGGCTCTAAATTTAAAATCCTGGTTAATCTTTCCTGTAAATTTTCTCGATATCGCTTCAGCCTCGTATCGTCCATTTTTTCTCGTCGTCGATGGAAGATAAAAGCCCTTAATAATAACCTCTTCATCCCTGGGGCAAAAATCCTGTCCCCAACATCAATCGCATATTGGCAATCCCGCAATTGATGAGCCAAACACACTTGCCATTGTGGTGCTGGGTGATTTTTTTGAGCGCTAAATAAATCAGACACCCAGATATCGGGACGATGTTCTCCTAGAACTTCGTTAATTACTCCACTGGCTCGACTGGGGCGAATAACGTGTAAGCAAACATCCTGGTTCTGAAACACCCACTCCCACTGATTCTGTCCCTTAACTCTCGCACTCGTTTCATCTGAACAAATTAATTTTGCCCGCCGCAACCGTTGTAGTATTTGACTTACTGGGTCGTCTAAACTGGTTTTGACTTTTGCCAACAGGTTTGCGATTGCTCCAACTGAAATCTTTAGTCCAAAGACGGAGCCAAATATCGACGACAGCCGTTCGTAGCTGATGGCATGAGTGTAACGAAGATATGTGACTAAGCTTTGAATTGAACTGCCAAACGGTGAACCTGGTTCCATTCCCAATGGTACAGGTGCAACATATTCGGTCTGACAGCAGGCACACTGACCACCATAACGTTCTATTCGGGTGACGATGGGGCGAATTGGGGGTAGTTCGATTTTTTCGTAGACGGATTGCAATTTTTGGGCAGCAGTGGTGACTTTCTCTCCACACTGGGGGCAATTTTTGAGTTGGGCGATGATTGTTTGGTCGGGTTCAGGATGTAGCTGTCTTCCCCCTCCCGCTCTTCCTAGGCTTCTTTGTCTTTTTATCCCCTCAATTTTCGATGGCTGAATGTTGGGCTTGAATCCTTTGGACGGTGGAGTGCTGGAATTTTTGCTAGTTTTTTTGGGAGATGGGCCTAGTTTTGGTTGGTCTGTGGTTGCTAACGCTGCGGTTAGTTTTTTGATTTTCTCCCATAGCTCTACTATCAAGGCTTCTTTTGCCTCGTTCGATAGCTGTTTTAGGTCGGGGAGTTTTTCCATTCCTTTATCTAATGTCTATCTTGTCTTCTTGTCAAGGGGGTTGAGCAATTACTTTTGGGGAACGGACATTAACATTCATTTATTTACCTAATGTTTTTTTCTGCCGACCTACTTAGATGTATATAGCCATCCTAAATCATTTGTGAATTTCTTACTCCCTCCCCTTGATAAGGGGAGGGTTGGGGTGGGGTCAAAAATTTACGACTCCTGCAAGGATTGCTATATACAGCGAGCCGGATGCTCGCATTCCTTCCTCTAAAAGTAAAATTCACTGAACAAACACAGCAACAACCCGGTTTATCAAAGAAACCGGGTTGCTAAACACAGAGCTTGGTTTAAATCTGTTCTTCCCCTTGATTAAAATGCTGAATTCCTTGATTTTCCTTTAGGCTATCAATAGCCTCTTTGGGAATATTGAGGATGCCTGTAAACGAATTTTGGCTTACTTTCAAAGCTTGTTGCTTATTTTTGGACTCGGCTAGTTCGCGCTGTAAATTGTCAATTGTCTGTTGAAAGCCAGCGGCTTGTCGGAGCATTTCTTGTTCTGAAAAATCCAGCAATTGAATTAAATTAGCAACTTGATATTCCAGGAATTGGGTTTCGGCAAAATCGTTATTAGTAACACAATTTTTCGGAGTTTCTGAATACTCAAAAACACTTTGTTTGTCGGGGATGGACAATGCTGTTTTTACACTAAGTGCCAAATCTTTAAACATTTCAGCCGTGCTTGGGGGAATTTTAACTTTCAGGAACATCACTACCGCAAACAAACTTCCTGACGGCAGAAGTCCCCCAAATCCCAAGACAGACTTGACTTGGTAGGGAATAATTAAGGAATTTTGCTCAGCAATAAAGGGGCTGCCTTTTGCTTCTGATACGTGAAAAATATTTAAGACTGCGGGTTCTAATTGCAGGAACCTTTCTCGCTCAATTCCGAGGAATGTAGGAATATCTAAACCAAACTGGCGGATTATTTCCGAAATCGTCGGCATTTGAGCCACTAATTTGGTGCTAACTAATGGAATAGCTGTATGTTCTGCTGCTGTGTGCCGAGAATTCCACTGCGGTTGTGTGCCTGCTGCTGCTAGCAGAGTCCAACATTTCATGTCGGCGGCGGGGGAATTGCCCTTCATCAAGCGGCGAGCGGATTGTTGCAATGAGTCTTCTAATTCCCCGTAGGGATGAGTTTTGAACAAACGCACTAAGGCACAGGTATTTTCTCCAGTTTGCGAATCGCAAAAATGTCGGTAAATATAGTTAACAATCTTCTGGCTGCTGGCTTCCATACTAGCAGTATTTCTACCTAAGTGGCGCAGGACTAAGCTGCATTTAGCCATGTCTTGCGGGGTAAATAAGGTAATATCGTACATTAAAAAATGCTCTCCAAGAGCTCAAACACTCTTGTTCATTTATCGTTAAGGCCGCTACGGCATCCGGAATCCTACTGAGAGTTTTGAACAAAGTGTTAGTTAAAATATTTATAAAATTGGCCCGCCAAATGCAGCAGTTGTATGGCTGGATACAGAAATTAAGATTAAAGAAAAAAAATCTATCCCCTAGGATAGGCCACAAGGACAGAAAAGCCGATGTTTAATTTGTAAAAGGGTTTTTTACGAAAACTCCCCCAGAGGAATTAAAAAAACGGGGTTTTTCACCGGATATGCCTCGCGTTTTACCTGGCATTTTCGTAGATAAAAGTCGGTTTCTGGGTAAGCCATATTCACCGAAATCCTAGAAACTCAAGCTGCAATTTTTGTGGCGGGCGATCGCAGGCCGAGGTATCAAAAATTGGTACAATTTCGTCAGTCTTGGACGCAGAAACCGGGTTTGCTTACAGAGAAAAAACCCGGTTTCTTGGGTATTGGTAAGTAGATGCTGTGTTCAAAACTTTTAACCACCCCAAACAACTCTACTCAGCAGGTTGAGACTTTGCTTCCAGGGCATCTTTAGCAGACAATCCCTGATCTTGAACGCCAAAATACCACAAACTAGCAGCAGCTTCGGCACGAGTCACTGATTTCTTCGGCTGAAACAGAGTAGTAAAACCAAAAACGCGGCGAATATTCGCCAAATCTCCATTGTTAAAATCAGCTAAAACTGCCCGCGATGCCTGGGAATCAATCTTAGAAGCATCTTGAAAACCCCACTTTTCTTTCACTCCGTCAATGTTAGCTGTGGGCAAAACTTGACGAGTATCTAAAGGTACTTTCCAAAGAATCATTGTTTCGCGAGTTAAAGGTGCATCCGGGCGAAATTTCACATCTTTAGTTTCTCCCGAAAGCGAACTCGGAATTACACCGGCTTCTGCTAAACCTTGAATTGCTGAAAAATCCGGGTCAGTTTTGGGTATGTCAGAAAATGCTGGTTCGCTAGAGTCTACTGCTAATCTAATTTGTTTGGCTTGACGGCTAGCATAAATCTGATTGTTAGCTGCTACTAACCAGCGGGCGTATTCGCGGCGAGTGACAATTTTGTTGGGTTTGGGCAAAGTGCTGGCTGTTTCTAAATTAGCACTTTCTGTTGCTCGCACTTTCAGCGCTTCCAACTGACTTAAATCTGCCACATACTGCCGCAACTGTTGAGGAATTTGGGTGTCTAGTTGGCTAACTTGTGCTGATTTTGGCGAGGCGGATGGCGTTGAAGTAGTTTCCTCTGAATTAGATGGAGTTGGTGAAGCGGTTGGAGATGCGCTAGACTCGGAATTATTAGCTTGGGGGCTGGCGGGAATTTCTGAGCCTTCTTTGCTGTAGTCGATCGCAAATTCTGTAGAACCCCCTACTTTCTGAGTAGGAGAAAGCGACACAGTTACCCGTAAATTATCTCGGCTTGCTACCAAAGAACCTTGTCCCTCGGCGGTGGGGCGGCTGACTATTTCCCAGTTGCGACGCCCAAACTCTGTGGAGTAAAAGTTCTGAACCGAATTAACAGGATCTGTGCTTTCCCAGCGCAGCCGCACATTTTTTTGCGACGGATCGGTTTCCCGACCAACTTCGATTAACTCAGCATTAGGATAGAGTGGAATCTCTGTCGGGAAATCGGGAGGAAGTTTGGCGGTAGAGTTTGTCTCAATTGCTGTTGCGGGTGGCGGGGAAGAGAAAACCACTGGATTTTGTTTTAATTTCGGATCGGCGGCTAAAGATTCTTCGAGGGCCTTGCTGTTGGGGCTGTTGGCACAAGCTGTGACAGCAGCCAGCAGACACACAGCCAGCCAAGTATTTACAGCAGCGAGTATATTGGTTTTATTGGTTTTAGTGATTTTAGAGCGTCCTTGAGAGTTGCCTCGCCGTTGAGTAAATATAATATTCAGCATAAATCGCCCCTTTGCAGATATATTTCTAGGCTAGCGCAGATCGATCGGGCCTATATAATTTTTACCCAAATGAAATTTCTGTATTTACTTCTAGTTACTGCTACATTACTTTCATACCCTGTCAAGTTTGCCCGTCCCGCTGCATCTCAACCAGCCCCGCTGCGGGCAGAAATTCAGACGCCAGAGTGGCAGCCATTTTGCTCGGCAATGGGTCAGTTTGCGATCGATATGCCGGGAACTCCTAAAATTAATTCAGAAATTTTTTCAAATCAACTTATTGCTCATACATACCGATCGAACTTAAAAAACAAAGAATCTTATTTGCTTCAATACTTTGATTTAGATTTTCGAGTGAGGAACAATAATATCAATAATATCAGAATTACTTTAAATAATGCCGTTGATTTTTTCGTCGTGGCAGCGAATGCTAAAGTCTTGCAAGTGCGGGATATTTCCCTCGGAGGCTATCCGGGAAAAGAATTTGAGTTTCAGCCGCTTTCCCCCACTGAACCTGTAGGTGTCGGTCAAGTTTTTTTGGTGGAAACGCGCGTTTACGGCCTGGTTGCCACTACCCCAGAACCAGAAAATGCTCAAAAATTTCTCGACTCTTTTCGTTTGTTTTGAAGCAGGAATTTTTACAAGGAGTAGTGTACGGGATTTAACGGATTTCAGGGATTGATATTGAGTGAACCCGGAAAAGTGAAAAATTAGTTGGGAGTAGCGCTCAAATTTATTAATAAAACTTACGCCTTTAAACTTGGTGTATAGGAAAATATTAGCTTTAGTAACTAAAAACTTCGGAATCAACCGGGTTTCTGAGGAATAGTGCGTCCCCGACTAATTAAGTTGAATTAGCTCTAAGACCTTATTTTGTTGTTTGTACTCTATCTAACGACATAGATAAATTTTACACCCGTGGAGCGATGTAGATACTTGCTGAACTTTATATATTTGATATAAGGATTTTTAAATCCTATAAAAAACCAACGCAGAAAGCAGAAACAAAGACAAGAAACAAAGACAAAAACAAAGATTCTGTCTTGCTTAATCTGGCTCCTTAATCTGGCTCAACGAAGTCAGCCTCATCGAAAGCTTACCCGGAGGGTATTAACCTATTATGAACAAACTAACACCAATTCTCCTCAGCGGCCTCCTATTATTGGGAGCTGCTGCTTGCAGCGAAACGGCTAAAACTAGCTCTGATGCTCCTAATTCTGCCACAGAAAATACCAGTAGCCCGCCCCCAGCCGATACAGTTCAAAAAACTCAGGGTGACGCCACTAGCGAGATTCGCAAAAACCAAGCAAATTCTGATATCAGGGCCAGAGAACAGCGCAACAATGTGACTGGCGGCGATGCAATAAGAGCCGATGGCGACCTGCAAAGTGAAGTGCGATCCAAGTTAGAAGTAAACATCACTAAAGGTCAGCTAACTGTTGAGGCAAAAGATGGCCTTGTCACCGTAGGTGGCACAGTTCCCAATCAAACTGATTTAGCTAAAATTGAGCCGCTAGCTAAAGAGATTAAGGGTGTCAAAGAGGTGAATGTTACGGCTGTTGTCGCCCCCGCTGCATCCCCATCGCCTAGCAGCAATCAATAAATTAAAAAGAAGAAGTCCGAGGGAAACAAGGAAGAACGATGTAGCGATCTAGGAGAGAAGTCTGAGGGAAGAGGGTAAAGTTGGGCATTGTAAGATTGCTTTGGGAGCGGCTCACAACGATTAGGTGACTCTCTAGAGAAAGCGGGGTTTTAAGTTAAAGGGTGTAAATTGAATTTAAAATTAACGCACTCAAAACTCGCGCAATACCTGCAACTTCCCCTTCCCCATTAGCGATTTTTCAGCCCGGATAATTAGTGGGAAACCAACCTGAAGAGAGAGCTGGAAGTTATTCCCAGCGACCGATGAAAATTGTTGGAAAAAAATGAATAAATGTGATTGATGGCAGAGCATAAATTCTGTGGTTGTGTAAAAGTAGTATATTCTCAAGGAGAAAAAAAATGGCTTTAGGTCAACACAAGCGAGCTGTAGGAGCATTTTCTAATTACCGAGATACGGAACTAGCCCTGATGGAGCTGCAAAGTACCGGGTTTCCGATGAATAAAGTTTCGGTAGTTGGGGAAAATCTCGATAGCAGTGAAATTGCGGGCGCTAGCACTGGTACTGGTAAGGGTACCGACGACAAAGCGGGCGGCGGCGCAAAAGCAGGCGCGACAGCGGGAGTCGTGACAGGCGGTTTGATTGGGTTGCTCGGAAGCATTGGAGCGCTGGCGATTCCGGGAGTTGGCCCGGTGATGGCGGGGGGCGCGATCGCCACTCTGCTGGCAGATACTGTGGTTGGAGGCGCGATTGGGGCAGCAGCAGGCGGTTTGGTAGGCGGTTTGGTCGGTTTGGGAGTCCCCGAAGCAAAAGCTAAAGGTTATAACGATCGCGTCTCGCGCGGAGAATATTTGGTATTCGTAGAAGGAACAGATGCCGAACTCGCCACAGCCGAAGGAATTATGAGCGTGCGGGGCATTCAGGATTGGGGCATTTACGATGTGCCGGCAGACACCGGCCGCAGAGCTTCGGGCAGCCAGAAGCGCGCCGTGGGAGTATTTTCAACCCGCCGCGAGACGGAACACGCACTGGGAGAACTTAGAACTGCCGGTTTCGACATGAATCGGGTTTCGGTCATAGCTAAGGATGCTGACTCGAAAGGGGAGATCGCAGGCATTGACGTGCACGACAGCACAGACAACAAATCCGATGAAGGGGCCACAAAAGGCGCCCTCACAGGTGGCACTTTGGGCGGTTTGACAGGCTTGTTGGTAGGTCTGGGTCTAGTGGCCATTCCGGGAATCGGGCCGATTATGCTGGCAGGAGCCTCAGCTACGGCGATCGCCACTACACTAGCCGGTACGGCTTTGGGTGCAGCAGCAGGCGGCTTGATCGGAGCTTTAGTCGGTATGGGAATTCCCGAAGAGGAAGCTAGAGCATACAACGATCGCGTGGCAAGGGGAGATTACTTGGTACTGGTTGACGGCAGCGAAGCAGAAGTCGCTAGAGCTGAAACCATTTTGAGCCGCGGAGGCATTCAGCATTGGAACACCTACGACTATACTCCCAGCGTCGATAACGCTCGGGCTGATTACGGCGCTCCCGGCACTCCGGGCGCTGATACTACCGCTGGTATTTACGATCCCACTCATGGCACTACCGGCGGCCGCCCTCTGATTTAATACTTCCGAGTTTGTTTGGGTATTGTTTCTACTTCCTGCCGGGTAGTCGCACTCGCGCACTCGGATTGTCGAAACTGATCCAAGCAACATCGGCGAGCTAGGAGTTTTGGACTTCCTCGGTAAAATTATCTCAAAAGTCGGCTTTTTCTCTGAAAGTCGGCTTTTGTCGTGGAAAGTGGAAACATTAAAAAACGCGACCTGTCACCAGTTGAATTTTGATGGGTGGCCCAGGCCGTGAGCTGGGCTTTGCGCCGGAGGATCGATCGGCTCCCTTAATTTTTATACCCTCAATCTGCAGTGTTTTTTTACTCTGTAACACTCACTACAGCTCGATTGCAAACCCCGCAGTATTATCAAATTAGATGACATAAATTACAGCAGATATTGCCCAGTTTGTCAAAGAGCGACTATCTTTAATTATGGGGTGGCTAATTTCACCAACTTATACAGGTGAAGTACCCAGTCCCGCGCGCCCAGAAATGCCTGCGGTGGTCGGCAAATATTAGAATAATAATATTGTCGGAGCCTTGGGGCAAGACTTAGGCCGGTCATTAGTTGGCTGTAGCAGCCGAATTGCCGTTGGCAAGACCTGCTACAGGAATACAGTTTTTCTGGGAATGCCTCAGCGAAACATTTGAGAAGCCCAGGAACAGCTTTTATGTCCGGGAGCGCGTCTGGTGTCGGGTGTTCTGTTAATTAGAACCGCAAGCGCTCATGGATCGAGTAAAGATTGATAGCAAGCACAGCAGCGCGGGAGCACAATGGCTCGCGGCTCGTTTTTTCGCGAAATCTCAGGCTCAGCGCAGCGTATTGTTTGCTTTGCCTGCGACTCGCTCAGCACTCCGAGGGAAACAGCCTTCCTGTTGGATTTCACTGGCGCGCAGCACAGTGGGGGGAGGTGAAACTAGCTGAGCTGACCGGGCTCTGCTTTCATGGGCGATCGAAGATAGAAGGCACTTATGTAGAAGGCATTTGGGGTTGAAGCTCCCAGATCTTGTTTCTTGATTGCACTAATAAATTCGATCGCCTGTACCAGCAATTTTTCCGGTCAGAATGCGGCGCGGATGCCGCCAGCAATACTCCCAATATTCGATCGACCTTGACAAGATCGATCGACAACTTCTCGGTATTTTGCTACATGGTTAGCAGTTAATAGTTAGTGATTAGCAGTTAGTATAAATACAACTAACAATTAACAACTAACATCAACCGCCAACTAATTACTAGCCAAATAAGACTTACAGGGCTTACACGCGGCGAGAAACTAGGTTTCTTCATGACTGCCGCGCTGAAAACACCCAGATTATTTACGAGAAACCGGGTTTTTCGTGAGTTATAACTAGGTGAGCAGGGTGATGCTAGGAATCAACCAGTTTTGACAATTGTTAATATGGCAGTATAGGTTGAAAAAACTTACGGCCAAACACGATAGTACAAATTTTCAGACAACAGAGAACATCGAGAAATTAAGGAAACTCACTCAACTTTTTTTATGAATTTCACTGAAATTTTAAGTGCCGATGAACTTTTAATTAGACATAGAAACGGGGAACGAGATTTTCGAGGGGCTAACCTCATTGAAGCTCATTTGAGTGAAGCTAATCTCAGTCGAACAAATTTGAGCAGCGCTAATTTGAAAGGCGCCAACTTAATTAAAAGCAAACTGATTGCAGCTAATTTAAACGGCGCCGACTTGAGCGGGGCTAATTTGTCTAAGGCGAAATTAATTGAAGCTAACCTCGGGAGTTCTAGTTTAACTGGAACTGTGGCGCTCGGAGCAGATTTTAGCGGGGCCAATCTCAGCGGAGCAATATTGTCTCAGGCTGACTTGAGCAAAGCTGTAATGACGGGAGCGAGTTTAGTAGGAGCTTGTTTGCTAAGCGGCTCAAAACTAACTGAGGCTAATTTGAGCGGGGCGACGCTGAGCCGAGCAATTATGAGCGGGGTTGACTTAAGCAGAGCAAATCTGACGAGAGCGATTCTCAGCGAGGTAGACTTGACCGGGGCAAACCTGAGCGGAGCAACTTTAACTCGGGCTCATCTCAATCGCGGAAATCTTAGCGGCGTCAATTTGGTTGGGGCTTCTTTGAGCGAAGCAAGTCTGCGGGAGGCATCTATTTGCGCTGCTAATTTGAGCGGTGCTGACTTGAGCGGTGCTGACTTGCAATCGGTCAATCTAAATGGCTCTAATTTGAGCGGTGCCGACTTGCAGGGAGCTAATTTGAGTAAAGCTAATTTAAATGGTTTGATTCTGCACAATGCTGATTTGAGGGCTGCGAATTTGAACAAAGCTTCTTTGCGGGGAGCTAACTTGAGCGGTGCGAATTTGGCAGGTGCTAGCTTGCTGGAAGCGGATTTGCGGGGGGCGAATTTGAGTCACGCCAATTTGTCGGGAGCGGGTTTGCTGCTAAGTTCTCTGACAGGGGCGAATTTGACAGGAACTAATTTGTCCGAGGCTAATTTGATTGGGGCGAGCTTGAATGTTGATAATTTGAATGAAGCAGCTTTGGGCGGGGCGATTTTGCCGAATGGAGCTACTCACAGCCGGGATTGATAAGTTGATTAAGGGAAAATAGTTTTGAGTTTTAAATTAAATAATCTTTAATTTAAAGCTCAAAACTTTTGACAATAAAGAATTCAGGAGTCAGGAGTCAGAATCCAGTTATCGGTTGTGGGGGGCGGGTTTAATAGATTGTCGATCGCAGACAATCTATTAAAATTCGGACTCAGCGATGCAGTCTCAGAGGCAATTTCAGCATTGCTTTGACTAACTCATTCGCTTCGACAGGTTTTGCAACATGATGTTGAAACCCAGCAGCAAGAGCTTGTTTCCGATCAAAGTCTCCAGCATAAGCAGTCAGGGCGATCGCCGGAATTTGCCCGCCCTGCTCTGGTGGTAGAGTTCTAACTTGCCGCACTAGCATATAGCCATCCATCTGTGGCATTCCGATGTCGCACAGGAGGATATCGAAGGGTGTGGTTGAGAGCAGTTGCAGCGCCTCGATCGCAGACCCAACGGCAGTCACTTTGGCTCCGGCTTGTTCCGCTACAAACGCCACAAACTCGCGTGAATCGCGTTCATCATCCACAACCAGCACGCGCAGATTTGCCAGATCGAGCTCGTCAGATCGAGCTTCAGCCCCAGCGGCAACTTCTTCAACCGGATTCGCGGTATGCCAGAGGGGAAGTTCAACGGTGAAGGTGGCTCCCTGTCCTTCACCCCTACTCTCAACCCAAATTCTGCCGCCGTGCAGTTCCACAATTTGACGCGCGATCGCCAGCCCCAATCCCAAACCCCCAAATTTACGAGTTGTGGCTCCATCCTCTTGCCGAAAATGCTCAAACACATAAGGCAGAAAGTCAGGATTGATGCCTTTTCCCGTATCAATGACTTGAATCTGGGCATAAGTTTTAGTTTGGGTTAACCTAACAGTAATTTGCCCGCCTTCAGGGGTGAATTTCACGGCATTGGATAAAAGATTCCAGATTACTTGCTGCAAACGCCCGGAATCGCCAATTATCATTCCCTGGGAGGGTGAAAAGGTTGTTTGAATTTGCAGTGACTTAGCTTCGGCGGCTAGTCGAACGGTTTCTAAAGCGGCCGAAATCACCATATTCAAGTCAACGGACATCCGATTCAAACTCAGTTTGCCGCTCAGAATGCGGGAGATGTCGAGCAAGTCATCAATCAGTTGTGACTGGAGTCGCGCGTTGCGTTCGATCGTGGCAAGGGCGCTAGCCGTTTTTGCCGCATCAAGTTTGCTGTGCTGCAACAGCTTCGACCAGCCGAGAATGGGATTGAGCGGCGATCGCAACTCGTGAGACAGCACCGCCAAAAACTCATCTTTAATTCGGTTGGCAGTTTCGGCGGCTTCCCGTGCGGTTTGTTCTCGTTGTAGGATTTGTTCTCGTTCGACTTCGATGCGCTTGCGATCGCTAATATCTTTGAACACGACGGCAACTTTTCGCGCTTCTAGCTGCCCGGTGCGGCAGGCATAAACGTCGAACCAACGGTTCATTGCTTCAGAGCCATTCTCCAACCGAACAGCTTCACCTGTCAGGGCGACTTGAGCGTAAATCTTAATCCAGTGGTCTTCAAAATCGGGGACTAACTGACGCACGGTTCTACCAACGGCTTGTCGAAGTCCCGTTTGTTGCTCGAACGCCGGATTGGTTTCTAAGAAGCGGTAATCGATCGGCGTGTCATTGGCATCAAACAGCATTTCAATGATGCAAAAGCCTTCATCGATCGACTCAAACAGCGTTCGATAGCGTTCCTCGGATTGGCGCAGGGCTGCTTCCGCTTGAATTCGCTCGGTGACATTCCTGAAATAAACGGTGATTCCCTGTGCCGCAGGGTAGGTGCGGAGTTCGTACCAACGATCGTGGTCGGGATAAAACGCCGTAATTGATGCAGGCACGCGATCGCGCATTGCGCTCCAATAGATCCGCTCAAACTCGCTGCCAATCAGTCCTGGGTATTCTTCCCATAAATTCTTGCCAATCAAATCACCCGGAGTGCGATCGAGCAGTTTTTCGGCGAATTGATTGGCGTAGGTGAACCGCCAGGTCTCATCCAGGGTCAAGAATGCTTCAGCAATACTCTCCAGAATATTCCGGCTCTGATCCTCGCTTTCACGCAAGGCTGCTTCCGCCCGTTGGCGATCGTTTTCGACCTGCACGCGATCGGTGATGTCAACGGCAGCGCCGTAAATCACTTGTTCTTCTGGGTACGGCTGGGCATTCCAGAGAAACCAGCGGTACGAGCCATCTTTGTGCCGGTAACGATTTTCAAACGTAAAGGTTTCGTTACCGGAGAACAGATTGTCGGCTTCTGCAAGGGAGGTTCCCAGGTCGTCTGGGTGGACAAACTCAGTCCAGGGGCGGGATGTCATTTCGTCTGGTGTCCAGCCGAGGATTCGTTCAAAGGTTGGGCTTACCCAGTGGAAATACCCGTTTATGCCCGTAATCACTTGCAAATCTGAACCGACGGCAAGAAACCGTTCCCGTTCCTGCTCAATTTTTTTGCGATCGTTGATATCCCGAAAGAAAAAAGACAGCCCCGTCGGGGAAGGATAAACGTGAACCTCAACCCACAAATCAAACGGGGTATAATATTCCTCAAAGTCCACCGCGATTTGCTCGCTGAGCGATCGGCGATACTGGATTTCAAACTGATTGCCGATCGTGCCTGGGAAGGCTTCCCACATCGTTTTGCCCAGAATTGCTTCTAAAGGAGTTCGCGACAGTCGTTGTGCCGCTTCGTTGGCATAGGTAATGCGAAAGTCGAGATCCATTGCCATAAACCCATCGGTCACGCGCCCCAGAATGGTTCGCTCTCGCACTGTTGCTTCCTGTCGCAGCCGTGCCAGCTTCAAACTTGCTTCTACCCTTGCTAGCAGTTCGCGCCCCGAGAACGGTTTAATCAGATAGTCGTCGGCTCCAGCTTCGAGTCCTTCGATGCGAGATTCTTCGCCTGCGCGGGCTGATAATAGAATGATGGGAATGTCTTGGGTTGCGGGATTAGAACGCAGCGATCGCAACAACTCAAACCCATCCATCCCCGGCATCATCACATCCGTTAATACCAAATCAGGGGGATTTTTCTTTAGAGCGGTCAAAGCGGCAACGCCATCGGCGACGGTTTGAACAATATAAGAACCGCTCAGGAGTCGTCGAATATAATCGCGCATATCAGCGTTATCATCTACCAATAAGATTTTCGCTGGAGCGGCCCGATCGGCTGGTGCCTGATTTAAGTTAGTAGGATTATTGTCTAATTCAAAATCCCAAATCGGCAATCTAAAATCGCCTTCTGGCAACCAGCGTTGAGCTTCTTCAACATAGGGCATCGCGCCTAACGCCGTTGATGCTAACGTGCGACTGGCACCAATGCGCTCCGGCGGCAGATGTGCTGTTCCGGTGGGAATCCTCACCGTAAAGCAACTTCCCTGCCCAAAAGTGCTGCTGACATCAAGCTTTCCACTGTGTAGTTTGACGAGTTCTTGCACTAGCGATAGCCCAATGCCAGAGCCTTCAAAACTCCGCCCTTGCGAGTTTTTGATTCGATGAAATCGCTCAAATAAATGCGGTAGTTCTTCAGACGGAATACCGACTCCTGTATCTGCAACTGATAATTCAACCCCATTTTCGACGCACTGCAATCGAACAGTAATTGTCCCTGCTAAGGTAAACTTAAAAGCATTTGATAAGAGATTGAGAACGATTTTTTCCCACATTTCGCGATCGATATAAATCGCTTCGGGCAAGGGTGGACAGTCAACAATCAGCGACATTCCCACCCGTTCAATCAGCGATCGAAAGGTACTGGCAAGTTCTGCCGTATAGGTTGCCAAATCTATAGGTTCATAAGCTGCCTCCACTCGACCTGCTTCGATGCGCGAGAAATCGAGCAAGCTATTGACGAGTTTGAGCAACCGGATTCCGTTCCGCTGCACCAGTAGTAATTGTTCGCGTTCTTGAGGTGGAATTGTTCCATCCAGATTCGCGATCGTTTCTTCCAACGGCGACAGCATTAAGGTCAGCGGCGTGCGGAATTCGTGCGAAACATTGCTAAAAAACGTGGTTTTAGCACGGTCTAACTCAGCTAATGCTTCGGCACGTTTACGCTCTTCTTCGTAAGCGTGGGCGTTGGCGATGGCTGTTGTCACCTGGCCTGCCATCAAGTCAAAAAAACCTTTGTAATCATCATCAAACGTTCTAAGCGGACTCACTCCAGCAATCAGAAACCCGAAGGTTTCTCCCGATCGAGTTAGTGGTAGAACAACTGCTTGATGAGGAGATTGGGACCACGCGCCGCCCGGTAAAAGTCCAAATTGCGCCTCCAAATCTTCAATGATTCTGCTTTCGCCCGTCTCCATGACTTGCTTCAATTGCCACTGGCACTTGTGGGCGGATGTAAGCTCGATCGCCTCACAAGAGGCAAGGGTTCCGGCTGCTAACCTTGTTGTACCTGCGAGTCGTGCGATCTCGCTTTCGCCATCGAGTAGATAAAACAGCGCAAACGGGATGTCATAGGCGTTCTTGGTCAATACGGTGGCGGAAATTTCGCAAGCTGCTTCTACCGTCTTGGCAGTGACTGTTTCTGCGGCTAATTCGCGCAACGTTGCCAAGCGGCGATCGCTCAACACGCGCTGAGTGTCCTCGCTACAGGCGCAGAAAACGCCCCCCACTGGAACATCATCATTCGCCACCGGACTGTAGGAAAAGGTAAAGTAGGTTTCCTCTGTATACCCGTTGCGCTCCATTACCAGAAGCAATTCTTGATTCCACGTCGATTGTCCCTGGTTCAAAACCGCTTCTGCTTGCGGCCCTAGCGTGTCCCAGATTTCAGCCCATACCCGTGAGGCAGGCTGACCTAGTGCTTGCGGATGTCGCTTGCCGAGGATAGGAATGTAAGCATCGTTATAAAACTTGGTCATCTGCTGTCCCCACCAGACGAACATGGGGTAGCGAGAGCCTAAGATGATCCGAATCGCGGTTTTCAAGCTTTGAGGCCAGGTTTCGACAGCCCCCAGCGGCGTTTGCGACCAGTTGTGCGATCGCATCAGCATCGCCATCTCGCTATTGCCTGCAAAAATCTGTTCAACGAGTTGAGACTGCCGGATCATGCGCTTGTCCTTCCATTGGGCCCACACAAACGGGCAACGATCTTCATTATCTAGGCTGACCGGGCGGGTTTAGGTAGGTGATGCCAGAAACCCAGCGGCGATCGCCGGTTGCTGGTTAACTTGTCCAGCATAGGCTGCCAGAGCGATGGCCGGAATCTGCCCGCCGGGCGATCGCCCTTGGAGTTGGCGAATTTTACGCATGAGAGCAGAGCCGTCCATCTGTGACCTTTGGATATCATATCAATTCGGCCACAGCCGGAACGAGCGAGCTTTGGTTTTTTTACCCAATGGAAACCAGAGATCGCTTGAATCAAAAAAGGTGGTTTGAGGAGAACAAGGCAGCACTGAAATAATACGAATTCCATTAGTGAGTGGCATCTCCCTGTGAGACAGTTTGACCCCACCATAAAGCTAGCGCTTGGTGGTGGGTATTTCTCCTAATCTTCATTTTTCCTTGTGAAACATACTTGCAAAATTTTTGACATCGTGCTAACGTTAAAAGGTTTGAGACTTAACATCAATAGAGGTAAAACCCCGCAGAATGAAACAATTGGGAACCCATCTGGTCGCTGATGCTTGGCAGTCTCCTGGAGACTTGCTTAACGATCCTGAACGTATCCGCCGCGCTATACTCGATGCGATCGAAGCCGGAGGAGCTACTCTCATCGATTTGTGCGTACACCAGTTTAGTCCTCACGGAGTGACAGCTACTGCTACTTTGGCAGAGTCTCATATAGCAATCCATACTTGGCCTGAACACGGTTATTTTGCTGCAGACTTATTTTTCTGCGGAGCCGGCGACCCTCACCGAGCCATGAAGGTGCTACAGACCGCTTTGGAAGCTAAACAGGTAAAACTCACTGAGTTCACGCGCGGTTTCGAGCCAGGGGTGGGAATCGTAGGTTCTGCTTGTGAAGAGCAGTATGCCCCTCGTTCAGTAGAAACGAGTGCCGCCAGAGGATGATGGCCAATTAGCGTAACTTTGAACAATTTATGCTAGGTTTTGTTTAAAATCCCACGGCTGGAGTCGTGGGATTCTTGTTGGAATTTACTTTTTCATTAATAAAGGGCGGACAACTAAATAACCTGCACCGAAAGCTGCAATCACAATCAGAAAAATCGCGATCGCCAACCACAATCCACTTAAGTCTGAGGTTTTTTTGAGTTGAGGTCGGACACGGTAAGGAGTTTCCGGCACCTCTGTAAATAATTTTTCGGGAAGTGGCTGCGGTATCGAGGCGGGTGTTGGCTCCGGTTCCGGTAGTGGGAAGGGGAAAGCCACTGTCTGAGGTGGTTGAGGTACGGCAGAATTAGTCTGCGAGGTGGGAGGTGGTGGGGGCGGAGGTTGAACGCTGAAATTGAATTTGACTGACGGCATTTGAGGCATCCCTGTCTGGGTGACGCTCTGAGCCGAGTTGACTACTTGCTGTAACTGTTGGGATACTTGAACTACTGTTTCTACTTCTCGCCGCAGTTGTTGATTTTGTTGGACTAATTGCTGATTGTGGGTTTTGAGGGAGTCCACCATCGCTTGGGCTGCTTGCAGCTCTGCCGTGACTTCTCGATAGAGGGAAATTGGTACCGATGGAGAGTAACTATTTGAGTTTTCAGGGGAAGTATTGTCAGATAAGGTAGTATTTTGCATAATTATTGTAGATGGCGAGGGTGAACTTGTTTTAGTTTAGCCTGAGAGTATTTGCAATTAGATCGATCGCAACACAATTCGTCAAGATATTTGTTACATATATTGAACGTAAATTTAATTTAATGTTACAAGTTTTTAGTCAATCGCTATGAACAACTACGCACCGGAACAAACTATGTCGCAAAAGTCAAGCACCGAGGAAATGAAATACGGCGAACGCCAGATTTTGGAAGGCGAGTTAATTACTTTCCCGAATCCGCGAGTCGGGCGGCGCTACTCGATTAACATTACTTTGCCGGAGTTTACTTGCAAGTGTCCATTTTCTGGCTATCCAGATTTTGCGACAATTCACGTTACTTATGTGCCCGACGAGCGGGTGGTAGAGTTAAAGGCGCTGAAACTGTACGTTAATAGTTATCGCGATCGCTACATTTCTCACGAAGAATCGATCAATCAAATTTTAGACGATTTTGTGGCGGCTTGCGCGCCGCTGGAAGCGACGATTAAGGGCGATTTTTCGCCGCGGGGGAACGTCCACACCGTGATTGAAGTGTCGCACCAGAAGTAGGGTGGGTATTAAGCTGTTGTGGCATTGAGATTTAATTGTGGGGTGGCCTCGAAGCCCACCCCACAATAGTTTTAAGAGATAGGATTGTTAATAACATTAGTAAGTAATTGTAGGGTGCGTCAGGGCAGCCCTCTCAAGCGAGTCAAAAAGTCGTTCAAACGCTTAAAATCTCGTAGTTGGTAGGGTGTACACTGGGCATCGGTTGAGTTTGTCGCCCACCGGAGAGTACCGATTGACCGGCGTTTCAGCATTTTGATTTTTAAACCCAAACTCCGTATAGCAATTTTCATTACTTGAAAGTGGAAAAATCAGAACGTGAAATAGCGGTTTTCTGCTTTTTCTCAGGTTGACATTAACCACCTCGACATATCTGGCAACGCGCACGCTACAAACTCAACTAATCTTTTTGATATTTATTGTTGGTGTAAGGTGCGCCTAGCGCACCCTACGGTTAGCTTTGACTCGCAACAGAAGTCGGGGCGATCGCACTTTTTTCCTCGGCCGTTTTCGATTCGGCTAACTTGTCCAAAATCTCCACAACTTCTCTTTCAAAAGTCACCTGAGCGCGATTTGTGCGCCCGCCGACGTATAGTTTGCCGTCCTTTTCCAAAGCCCAAATCTGCGAGTGAGACAGATAGCTCATCAGCACGCTGAGCATTAGCAACCCGAAGCCAGTATAAACGATCGGAATGCCCGGATCGGCTTTAATTTGCAATCCCGTACTGCCTACAACTTCGTCAATTGTCAGCATGACTCCGTTAACTTCTACCGCCGTGCCCGCGCGAACTGTAGTTAACAATTTGCCATCCGTACCGTACACTAACATCGTTCCTTGCAAGTCTTTTGCTAGCAGAGAAACTCCCGCACTCAAATCTGGTTTTGTTGGAATCCAAGCACCCCAAATGCGGCCTTGACCTTGGGTGTCTAGCTGAGCCATTGGCAATTGTAAAACCGGGCTTTTGTTGAGGCGAACTCGCACGGCGGCTATTGCCCAATCTGCTTGATAAAATGTGACTCCCCGGTATCTGAGGGGTTCGTTAACGTGAATGGTTTTGCGATCGACCTCTTGGCCTGTTTTGTCCAAAACTGACAAGTCAGAGTAAAATTGGTCGATCGCACCGCTCGGACTATAATCAATCCAGAACCGATTAACTCGCATCGACCAATCCTTCGGTATTTGCGGCCCCGCCCAAGGGCCTGCATCCATGATATTCTGTACCTGAAATGTTTCGCCGCTGGGAACCATTTCTTGACCTAGAAATCCCGTCATCGCGCCCCACATCGACCCAGCTAAAATAATTAGCATACTGGCGTGAACAATAATCGGGCCGACTTTGCCAATTATTCCCTTGCGAGCATAAACTTTTTCGCCTTCTCGAAATATGCGGTAGTTTTTTTGCTGCAAAAGTGGTTCTAAGGAACTTAAAGCAACTGTTTCTAATTCCGCACTGAGAGCTAATTTTTCAAACTGCTTTGGTTCTTCATAAAATTTCCAGCGACGGGCAGCTTTTAATGCGGGAAATTGCCGCGTAAATGTACAAGCTGTTAAGCTGCTGCCGAACAAAATTAGGATGGACAAAAACCACCAAGTGCGGTATACGTGGTCAAGTCCTGCAATTAGCACAACTTTCCAAGTTAGGAAGCCAAACAAGGCGGGGTGTTCTGGATAGTTAGATTGGTAAAAGGGTACTGATTGACCTTGTTCGATGACAGTACCGGAAATGCTGAAAAATGCGATCGTCAGCAGCAAGATAATTGCCAGCCGCAAATCGGCTAGCACCGGCAAGATTTCTCGCTTGAAAAACCTTTGAGGGGCAGTCGCCCAGTTTGATAGTTTAGATAGAAATACTTCTTTTGATGTCATTGGTAATTATGAAGGAAGAAGGAAGAGGGAAGAGGGAAGAAGGAAGAAGGAAGAGGGAAGAGGGAAGAAGGAAGAAAGAGGAGGGAACAACAAAACATGAATAAAATAAAATATTATTATTTTTATCGAGCAAGTCTCAATCAATTTTGAATTCTCTCTCTTTTCTTTCTTCCTTCGTGTTCTTCGCGTCTTCGCGGTTCGTTAAAAAAAACTTAATTCACGCATTCAGTAGAGATTGCTATATCTTTAAATAAAGACTGAAGTCCTTACTACTAAACTTAAGCGGGAAGGATGCGGGAAAGCAGAGAGAAAACGCCAAATCCTACTAGCAAAACACCGCTAACAGGCGTAATCCAACTCGACCACCGACGTAATTCTAACAACTTTTTAATGCTAGCAGTAAAAGTACCTGCTATAATCAGCGGAGCGACGTAGCCAGCAGCGTAAAACAGCAGCAACACACCACCTAAAACTGTATCCCCCGTTTTGGAAACCCAAGCTAAGAGTGTAGCTAAAACCGGAGTGCTGCAGGGAGACGCTACTAAACCAAAAGTTAAGCCCAATAAGTACGATCGCACGCCCGCCGGCAAATCTTTCGGCACCCACCCCACAGCGTCGAAAGACGGCATTTGTAAGGGTAAAGCTTCGAGTAAATTCAGCCCCATTATAATAGCAATAATGCTGACAAGAATCGGCAAACCCAGGCCAATTTTGCCGTAAACTTGTCCGGCAAATGATGCTACAATACCTAAACCCGCCAGGGTGGTGGCTAATCCCAGGGAAAACCACGCAGACTGGGCGGCGGCTTGCAGGCGACTTTTTGCTTCGTATCCACCGATGTAGCCGATCGTGATCGGCAACATTGAAAGCATACAGGGCGTTAAGCTCGTTAGCAACCCTGCCAGAAAGATGACTCCGACGCTGACTAAACTGAGGTTGGTCAGTTGAGTATTTACTAAATTATTAGCAAATTGTGCGATTTCGTAAAGTTGGGTTTGCAGGGTTTCCATCAGTCGATTTTAGATTTTAGATTTTAGATTTTAGATTTTAGATTGACTCCACAGTCGATCGATTTTAGATTTTAGATTTTAGATTGACTCTACAGATGAATCTGGGAGTTTAAACTAATTATCTAATTTTTTGGTTCTCCACAGTCGATCGATTTTAGATTTTAGATTTTAGATTTTAGATTGACTCCACAGTCGATTTTAGATTTTAGATTGACTCTACAGATGAATCTGGGAGTTTAAACTAAATATCTAATATTTTTGCTCTTCACGACTCCTGTCGGGGGCTTGTATCCCTAGGCGGGTGACTTCATGTTCGGGGCTGTTCTGGCTTTCTTGAAAATTGTAACAGATGCGCGCAGGTTCGGTTTGAGATTTTAGATTTTAGCGATATTTACTGGTTGGGAGTTAAAAGGTCGATCGCACCCTGGTTTAAATTGATATCTTGACAGCATCCTCAACAAGCTGTTGGCAACGGGCGCCGCCTATTGCACCAGATAATTCATTGACTGCGAAATCGGCGCAAAAGCCTGTCGTTGAAAGTATTCAAACAGACTTTAATTTAACTCTACTTTAAATTAAAGCCACTTTCTTCATTAATAGACCCGTCCGGCATTATTGCCCCTGCCAGCACCGCACCTCTGAGATTTGCTCCCGTTAAAATAGCGCCTTCTAAATTAGCATTGCTCAAATTTGTGACTTGTTTGGAACCTCGGAAAAAGAAGCTGTGCAAGTCAGCACCTGTTAAATTAGTGTCTGCCAAATTAGCATATTGCAAGTCAGCACCGTGCAGCGTCGCCTCCGTTAAATTAGCTTGGGTAAGATTGCTCCCCCAAAGTCGAGAATCTAAGACATTAGCATCTTGTAAATTGGCGCGGCTCAGATTCGCCAAAGTCAGATTAGCATCCCACAAGTTCGTGCCGTTGAAATTAGCTTCTGTCAAATTGGCTCGACTGAGATCCGTGCCTAAAATCTCAGCATTTGCTAAATTAGCGCCGGTGAGGTCGGCGTCAGAAAGATCCGCATTTTTTAAGTTAGCACCGGACAAATTAGCGCCGCTCAAATTAGCGCCGCTCAAATTAGCTTCTTGGAGATTAGCGCCCCGCAAATCTACAGTGTTCAAATCGCATTGCTTCCACAGAAAGCTGACGCACCAATTATCTTTTAATAGGTGACTCAAATCCTCCGCATTGGCGGCCATCACAGGAGGAGTTAAGTAGAGAGTGAACAGGACGATCGCCAACACCGCAGCGAAGAAAGTTTTCAGCCTCATAACTCTTTTCATTGACACTAATTTGCGCCATTAATTATTGATGTCTAATCAAAGCATAGCAAATAATTTGCAACTTCCCTCAGCAAGATTACTCAAAAATATTAGTGTAGTGAAAGGTTAATCGGGGTTGGCGCAGGCACAAACTTAATTCAGGTTGTGTTAGACCCGCTTTGAGCTAGAAACCCGGTTGATTCACAAATGCCTCGCTGCCAAACTAATATTTTTCCTAAAAACCTGGTATAAGATAACCGCAAGTTTGCTTGGGATTGGCCAGTGCAATATCGCTACAAAGTAATACTTGCTCCAGGCAGTTGCGATCGCTCCCCCAGGGGCATATCTGCAAACAATCCTGGTATAAACTGCTCAATATGGGAATCAAGAAACCGCTCCTCTAGCCTACAAGCCTTATATTTAAAGGGTTAGAGACGCAATTTGTGTTAATTGCGATCGGCATCACTAACTAAGGCTAACCCTCCTCACACAACTCCAGCCTCAGCATCACGCAATCTCATCAAACTTATCACGTTCCTGAGACTACGGATATCACTGTCAATAGCTCAACTATGAAAGAAAATAAGAGCATACAGTTGAACAGCACTTTTCCCATGCCTACTATCCCCCTTCTCCCAACCCAATTAGTTGTCACAACTATTTTCAATTCGATCGAATCTTTGGGATTCACTAATATTGCCGGCGTATTTTCGGGGGAGCAAGCTGAATCCCGACAAGAGGCAAATTTAAAAGTTAGTACCAAAAAGTTTTACACTCAGGGTTTAAAAAATCTCAAACAACTAGACTTGCACGGTGCGATTGAAAATTTCACTGCCACAATTAACATTAATCCGCAATTCGCCTCAGCTTACAACGATCGCGGTGTGGCCCGCTACAAATTAGGCTACAAACAATCTGCGCTGGAAGATTTAACTACAGCCATCAAACTCAATCCTTACCGAGCCAAGTATTACAGCAATCGGGGGTTTATGCTGAGTCGTTTAAAACATTATACAGCGGCGATCGCAGATTACACCTCGGCACTGCTGCTCAACCCTAATGTAGCTCAATCTTACTTTAACCGAGGTGCTATCCGCCTGCAAATGGAGAATTCCCTGGCAGCACTAGCTGATTTTGAGTCAGCAATTCGCCTCGATAGCGATTTTGCTAAAGCTTACTTTAACCGAGGACTGACTAGATATAAATTGAGAGAGGTTGAGGGAGCATTTGAGGATTTTCAGAAGGCGGCAGGGCTTTTTAAGCTGCAGGGGAAAATGGATTCTTATCAAGAGGCAGTTTCTCAAATTACAAAGCTATGGTGTTAGTTGAATTTGGGAATTGGGAATTGGGAATTGGGAATTGGCCATTGATAATCAGGTAAGGTGCACCGAAGAGCACCCTACACCTATAATTATTGCCTCAGTCTTGTTAAAGTTAGCCAATACTCAAGGCGGCGTCTCTGGAAGGCAAGTTATCGGCAACGACACCAGAAGAAAAGTTAATTTCAAAAGCAGCATTTTGAACTGCTGCAGGAGTGGCATTTTGAACCACAGCCAAAGTAGCTCCTCCAAATTGAATGAGTGTGTTGCTGCCTGATTGGGTGAATGAGGTGTTGGATAAAGGGCTGGTCAAGCCAATACGATCGCCATCTCCCGGCCTAAAATCAAGAATTATATCGCTCGACGCATCCAACTCCAGAATTTCACCCGTAACCAGAACAAACGTATCAGTACCGCCACCGCCGGTGAGAGTATCGCTGCCAATATCGCCAAGTAAAATATCGTTACCATCGCCGCCGATTAAAACATCGTTTCCTCTGCCGCCTCGCAAAAAGTCGTTACCAGCATCGCCATTGAGATTATCGTCGCCGAGATTTCCGTTGATAATATCGTTGCCAACACCGCCGCTAATGGAGTCGTTACCTTTGCCGCCTCTGAGAAAGTCGTCGCCTGCTTCGCCGGTGAGGGTATCGTTGCCTTGGCTGCCATTAATTGCATCATCCGTGGGTGCACCGAGGATGCGATCGTTTGCGCTACCTCCCACTACACCGTTAGAATTTTGCTGAGAGTCTTGGGAAGTGACTTGATAGTTGTTCGGGGTGTTGGCCAATCTGAGGGCTCGCAAAGGCAGATTTACAAAATTGGTACTGTTAATGAAATCGTTGAGTACATTAACATCGCTAATGATGCTAGAAACCCGGCTGGGGACGATTCCTCCAACGACTTTTGCAGTTGAAATGCGATCGCCCTGCTGCACCGCATTCACCGTTTCAAAACCTTGAATAACGTTGCCAAAAACAGCATAATTACCATCCAAAAATGGCAAATTATCCAAAGCAAAATAAAACTGCGAAGAAGCCGAATCCAAAGCATTAGAACGAGCCATTGCCACAGCCCCGCGATTATGCCGCAACTGCGGCGTCTGGGTGACAATTTGGTTGTAAACAGGTTGCGCGGCTCCTTGCGGCTTAATTTCCAAAGGAATAAAACGCGCCTGATTGGTATCCGGGTCAATAAAACTACCCGTTCCCAATTGACTTGCTGGAATTCTCGTATCCCTGCTGCGCGGATCGCCTCCTTGCACCACAAAAGGATCTGGCTGGCGCACAACTCGGTGAAACATCACCCCGTCGTAAATGCCGCGTTCAACTAAGTCAACAAAATTTCCTCCAGTAATCGGGGCATTAGTGCCATCGACTTCGATCACAACGGGTTGACCGTTAATTACCTGGACTACTATAGCTTTGCCTGTTAACGGGAGTGCAGCGCTCATGGGTAAATTGCTATTTGAGTGAGTGATCTTTGGGTTTTAGAAGCAATCCGCGAATTGCCCCTACCCATTTAATCAGAAAACTGTAAACTTGTCTTAAGTACAGTTCTACTTCTAAATTTATGATGTCCCGTCGCAATTTTTTTAGCACTTTATTGGCAATTTGTCTAGTTTTTCTAAGTTTCAATTTTGCCACACCTGCATTTGCCCTCGGTGGCAAGCTTCCGACGGTGAATGAAGCCGCACCGGATTTTAGTTTGCCGACAAACAGCGGCGACGGACAAGTGTCCCTGTCCGATTATCGCGGTAAGTGGTTGGTCGTCTATTTTTATCCGAAAGACTTTACATCGGGTTGTACGATCGAAGCACGGAGATTTCAAGAAGACTTGCCGAAATACTTGGCAAAGAATACTCAAATTATCGGTATTAGCGCTGATGATGTCGATTCCCACGCGGAATTTTGCGATTCCGAAGGTTTGAAGTTTCCACTGTTAGCTGATACGGATGGTAAAGTGAGTAAAGCTTACGGTTCTTGGATTAGTTTTATCTCCGCGCGACACAGTTTTATTATTGACCCTGAAGGTATTTTGCGCGAAACTTTTGTGAAGATTAATCCGGCGATTCATTCTAAAGAAGTGTTGGCTCGTTTGGGGGAATTGCAGGCTAACGGGTAATGCGAGGTTTCACAGTACACGAAATACGAGAAACCGATCGCGTTCGCTTTCTCCATACCCGCCATCGCACCCTCTACAAGAACCTGCTGCGGATGAACATTCAGGGTAAACGCATCTAATTTAATTTGACAAAAACGTAAATTTGTGCATTACTAAATAACTAAAAAAACCTTCTTAAAATCCTTAATTTTAACCCGACATGAGCAGATCAAATCAGAACCTTAAGATTTTCTGAACTTCTTAAACCAGGATAATTTTCCTTTTTAGATAGGTATTAGATTTCGATCATTAACTGGCAGAGTTTAAAATTTTAACTAAATAATTATTGTCCATTGCCGCTCGATACCGTTTCATTTTTAGACTTTGTTTAGAAGTTTTTTCTTGTTTTAGTAAATTTATAGCTAACCGACGTAGGAGAGCAAAATTTTCGGGAGAATGATCTTTGCGAATGCGACTCTTGTCTTCAGAAAATGTAACATCGAGTGTCCAATGTAAGCTATTTTCAATGCCCCAATGACTGCGAATCGCCCCAGCAATTTTTTCAGCATTACTGCTTAAACTACTCAAGTAAAAACGAGCTTCAGTCGTGGTTTTATTCCACAGCCGTCGTTCACTAACAATCATGACAACTGTTTTTAATCCCGTCCATAATGCTTGATTATGGAGAGGTGGTAACTCAGATACATCAACAGTCCATACCTGTCTTTTTTCCACTCGATGATGTCCCGCTTCTACTTGTTCATGATAGTTATACTCTCTATCTAGATAATCTGATTTTTGGGCTAATTCAAACCATTTTTTTACGGCTTTATACAGGAGTGGTTGATTTCCTTTTAAAGCTACAATATAATCTACTTTTTTCTTGATAATCAGAGATGTTATGTCTTTTTGACAGGGAGCATCTCAAATATGTAATGAGTATAAATACTATTCAGGCCAAAGCGAGATTTAAATAAGCACAACGATGTTTCAGAACTTGAGCCAGATTGTCACGATTCCATTGTGCCCCGGATATTTTGATTCTCCGTCCAATCTGTTTAATTGTCGCCTCGACAGCACCGGAACCAATTGTGATCTTTTGAGACTGCATCGCCTGATAGTCAGGAATCCTACATCGATGTCGTTCTAAATAATCCAGAAAGTTCTTGACGTGAGGTACATCCCAGTCAGCCACAGCAGTGATTGCCTCATCGACCTGACCATGCCAAAGATGAGCCTCCATTGTTCGCAAGCGTTGATTAGAGCCACCCAGTTTGTAGAGGTTTTCCTTGAGGTGATACCAATCTAAAATCTCTAAACGTTTCTCACATGAAGCAATCCCAGCTATCAAATTCCAGACCCCTGGATGTCCATCACCCAAACAAGTAATTGGCTCACCTAAAGGCTGTCGATTCACCCAATCCAATAGCTGGTCATTCTCTTGAAAGAAAGCCGCACACTTTTGATGATGCAATGCCACAGCTTTGTAGTCTCGCCATTCACTGGCTTCTCCTAAGTCGGTTCTTAATCTTGCCTTGCCTCCATCTACACTCAAAGCGGTGACAGCTGTTTCTGAAGAGGCCTCCACAAATTCTTGTCGATGTACTAGCCGTTGCTGCGTACTGTGGGATACGTATATTCCTGTCAGTTGTTGTAAGTCTTTGGTGGTATTGGCATAGGATACGTTGGCGCTCAATATTAGGCAGCATTTTTCTAAGTGAGGGCTTAATCTTGTCCCTTTCTTGAGTCCAAGTTTTTTACTTTGTTGTTCTCTAACTCGCCATTTACCCATGCAGGTCTGGATTTGTCTAGCTCTGCCTGCTTCGGTTTGGCTGCTGCTGCTTAAAAAATTTTCCAATCTCTGGGGCTACTTCTTTGAGGACATGATCTCTCACGGCTAATTCAATACTGCCAAAGTCTTTTAGCTGTTCTGATGGTGTATTCTTGAGTAAGATAGCGGATACCTTTTCTAGACATTTTTGGAGTTCTTGAGTTTCTTCTGGGGTCATATTTTTCTCACTCGTAAGTGTGTTTTTACATTTTACATAATTGTTGCATATTACTCTTCTAACAATACTTCGGACAGTTTTTTAACGGCCCTGTAAGCCGATCGCGAGAAAGCCCTGCCATTTTTAACGCATTTTAGGAAACTTAGGGCTGGACTTAAACCTTGAAATAATAGTCCACCATATAGCCAGTCTGGGTTTCGGACACTCGATTAGATATAAAACTGTCCGAAGTATTGTTCTAAGTATTTCTACTTGTTGCATAATTGAGATGCTCCCTTTTGACATCCCATAGCATCGATGGTTATTACACTTCCGGCAATTTCTAACATTTCTATTAATTCCGGAATTGCTGTGAGTTCGTTAGATTTTTTATGGACTTTTTTTTGTCCTAAAACCAATTGATGAGATGAAGACCAGGCAGTAACTATATGTAGCGCTTTTTGCTGGTCATTTCGGTGATAAGATTGTTTCATTGTTTTGCCATCAATGGCAATCACGTTTAGTTTTAATTTCCCGACTATCGCATTTACCCAACTCAAAAAACATTTTTGAAACTGCTGCGGTTCAATTCGGGCCAATACTCGACTAAATGTGTCATGAGATGGTATACCATTCGGTAATTCTAGAAAGCTTTTTAACCATTCATATTTGGCGTTACCATAGGCTTCTATTCCCACCCATCCGTCTGCACCGCTGATGATAGCTAGAATCGCAATCGCGATAATATCTTTGAGTAAGTGTTCTTTACTTCTTTCTATTCTTGGGTCGTTCAAATTGGCAAAATGTTCTAAAAAACTGGCATTTAAAATATTCATTGAACGCAATGAATCTGTTTGTTTTTGTTGGGAAGTTACAGCTTTACTAAAACCTCTTGCCATTGATAGCACCAATAAACTACAACAAACTACATTAAATTTTAGTCGTATTTAACTGTAGCATATTTTGGGTTAAAGTTAAGATGCGTTTACCCTGGATGAACATTGACCGCAACCTTACGCTGGCAATTCTCAATCAACTACACTGATGGCAAAGTCAGCATCAGCGGACAACATGAAGAAACCCCGATCGTCCGGGCCGGAGGGCTGGTGGAACTGCTAGACACGATCGATTTAGGACAGCCCATTGCCCTGGATGGAAATATCACTGATTTGATCGATCGCACTCGCGATCGATCTCCAGCCAGGGGATGGCATTGTCCTCTACAGCGATGGCATTACAGAAGCCAAGAACATGGACATGGCCCAGTATGGATTGGAGCGACTCTGTGCGATCGTGAGTCAAAATTGGCAACAATCCGCAGAGGAAATCAAACAACCAGTGATTGCAGATGTCCGCGAATTTCTAGCTGGGAAAAAGCAGTTTTATGCTATGATTTTGCTTATCCTCAATCAGCAAAAATAGGGTGAGATTTAATGATTCAATTAATCTTTATTTTGGCTCTTGATAGAAATTCTTGGACTGTTCTATATTCTGGCGAGCGCTAATTTATCTGGTCTGGATGTTATAGCGATCGCTCTCGGTAATTTTCCAAGGCCGGTTTTTGATTAATATTCTCCAAACTTGCTTTCCACTTAGTCGAATTCCTGTTTTTTCTTCGAGATAGGTCGCTAACCTAGGCACCCGCACTCATGTTTCTTTAATTGTCATTGGAGTCTTTATTGACAATATCGTGAGATTAGGGCGAAAATGTATTATCTAATTTTATGTGAGTATTGTTTGGGAAAATCCCCATCGCATTATTAACTAACAAATTATGCCAAAAGTTGTTTCGATACACTCCTATCGAGGCGGTACAGGTAAATCTAAATTTACTGCTAACTTAGCAACTACGGTAGCCCTGCAAGGTCATTGAGTCGGCGTAGTTGATACAGACGTGCCCTCGTCTGGTATTCACAACCTGTTCTGCCTGGAGCCGGAGCAAACCTCTAAAACCCTGAACAATTATCTCTGGGACAAAAGTTCGATCGCAGACGCTGTGCTGCCTATGATGTCAGTGTCAACATCGGTATAGATAGTCCAGGCAAGCTGTTTTTGATACACTCCAGTGTCAAAGCAGATGAAATTGCCAGAATTTTGAAGGACGGCTATGATGATGTCAAGCTGGTGAATGATGGGTTTCGTAGCTTCGTGAATGCACTCAAGCTTGATTATTTATTTATACCGATCCTGGCTTGTAGAAAAAGAGGTTTCTCTTGAGGCCATCTCCCCTGTGCTGATCCTGATCTCAAGATTTTGGCTTGCATTTGTTTAATCTTGTCAAACCAGAGCACAATTTGGACGAGTCGATTGCCAGCGGTGACGGACTTAATGATTGGTAAGGCTAAACATCGCCCTTAAATTACAATTTTTATATTAGTGAAAAAAAGGTGGTACGATACCTCAAACCTACTGCCACGAAAGAGGCTAAATGTCAAGCGCTCTTCAAAGCTGTAGCCACCGTCTAAATTTCTATGAGTGTCATCTATTAATGGTAAGTAAATCCAATTTTTTTCGAGGCATTTTTTCCATCATTATTGCCACTTTTGCCTCCTATATCACCTTATAATTAACTGGGATAATGACTCCAAAAAAAGGTGAAAATATTCGCCTAGGTGGGTTAATTGGTGTTTTTTGACAATGGAAACGGGCATCGGGCTAATCTACTTTATAGGAATGCTGGCTTATCACCTGCCAGTAGCGATCGCCTACGATTTACCTATTGTGGTCTTTTGGCTTGCCGTAGTCATTGCCTCTGGTATCACCTTCTACAGCTTGCATCGAGGTTTTGCACACAGGTTCTCGTTGTTAATTTCCGGTATTCTCATGGGATCTGGCATTGAAAATATGCTTTATATTGGCATGGCGGCGATGCGAGTACCTGCCGAAATGCACCATAATTACTGGATTGTGGCACTGTCTTTCTTAGTTGCCGTTATTTCTAAATCTATAAGGAAGTCCGATGTACGACTTGACGAGATTCACTTTAAGGGACATGGCGGAATGCGGGTTGGCTCTACGCCATTTTGGCTTGGGGGTTGAAAGTATGGAAGAGGCGAGTAACAGAATTGTTAGGTATGTTTACGAAAATTTCTGTACTAAGCCAACAGGTGAGAAATCCTGCGCCCTAGTCCGTTTGTTCAAAACTCACCCTTATGAAGACTTAGAAGTCGAACTTGCCGAGTATGCCCGTAGTATGTTGGGCGACTATCCCCCTTTGCCTGCCATGAAGTGCATGACTGCACTGGCAACAGTAGGAGAAAAAACGGAATGGAACTCAAGACACACATCCGTTGGACATAAGGCTATTCCACTGGCAAGCGAATCTGTAGTCGATCAGCTACCGATGATCTCACAACTCATCAGACAGCTCGGCTTAGATATAAAAACAGTTATCAACCCTGACCCAAATCTTTTGGTAGAAATAGAGCAGAGGAAATACAACGTCTTCTATGTACCTGAAGCGATTGGCAGCCCCTATATTCCCGCTCAGGACTCCTTTGTGATTCCCTTCGGAATTAAGTCTGTGTTGGGGTTTGGTGGTCTATTACCTTCAGGCAATATGTTTGCAATTATCATGTTCTTGAAAGTCCAAATTCCTATTAGCACGGTTCAGATGTTCAGCACTCTGGCGCTGAACGTCAAGACTGCACTGCTGCCCTTCGATCGAGGAGCTGTCTTCGCTCAAAAAGATGAATCTACTACAGCCTCTAGGCAAATATTCACAAGAAACACTGAGCAGGAGTTAGCGCAGCTTAAATCCCAAGTAGCGACTTTGAGGCAGTTGCTTGATGTTTTTGACCAATCGATCTTGGTACAATCCGATCGACTCGAACAAGCCATAGAGGAACTGGCAGACTCGGCGCAAAAGTTAGATACACTCAACCAGAGACTCAAGGAAGACAATCTTCGCATGGGTGCGGAATTGGATATCGTGCGTCAAATGCAGCAAATGATTCTGCCAAACGCTGAGGAACTGGAAATTGAAGGACTCGATATTGCTGGATACATGGAGGCTGCCGATGAAGTCGGCGGCGACTACTATGATGTTTTAAACACCGATGGCGTTGTCACTCTGGGCATCGGCGATGTCACTGGACATGGACTTGAAAGTGGCATCTTGATGCTGATGGCGCAAACCGCCGTTCGCACCCTCAAGGAAATCCCCGAAGTAGACCCAGTTCGGTTCCTGGATGTGATCAACCGCACCCTTTACAAAAACGTCCAGCGCATGAATTCCGAGAAAAGTCTTACGCTAGCGATTTTAAATTACTCCCAAGGACGCATCAGCATCAGCGGTCAACACGAAGAAGTGCTCGTCGTGCGAAACGGTGGACAGCTAGAACGTATCGACACCATGGATTTGGGCTTTCCTATTGCTCTTGACGATGACATTGTTAAGTTCATCAGTCACATTTTCATTGAGCTACACACGGGAGATGGAGTAGTCCTCTATACTGATGGGATACCAGAAGCGAAAGATATTAACAAAGTGCAATATGGAGTCGAGAAACTCTGTGAAGTGATTAGCGAGAACTGGCACAAATCGGCGACCGAAATTAAAGAAGCCATTATTGGCGATTTGCGGCGGCATATTGGTAAGCAAAAGGTATTTGATGACATCACTTTGCTGGTTTTGAAGCGACAAAGCGATGCTTCAGATGCTCATCGATAACGGCAACTGGAAGTAGGGCTATAGTTCAAAAGCTCAAAACTGTTCGGAGTATTAATTAGTACGACAGCATTTAATATAGTGCAAGACTTCTTGATAGATTTGACTGCTAACGCGATCGCCTCTTCTGCCATTTTATAGCTTTATATCAGCTACGAAAAATTTTAGATTAAATTCAGCGTAGGTTATTCCATCCTCACTAGGATTTTTCCCTGTGATTAATACTTCTGAATCTTACCACTTGTGCCTTGGTTCTTTGAATCTATCTTGCAACCATTTATTCAACTCTATAACGCAATACGGTTCAGTTAAGGCTCAAATAGTGGTAAATTAGGTATGGTGTCCAAAAATGGAGAGCAAGTAAGGTGCATC
>NZ_JAUBRN010000047.1:0-61612 GCF_036701875.1 Microcoleus sp. MON1_C5
ACCATCAGTTGACGTGCCATAACTCATCACCTCTCAACATTATCTTTATTCTATGCAACTTCATGTAAAATTGGTATGACGGCGATCGCAATTTACCAAACCATTCATCATAATTTTATAAGTCAGCTATATGTAATTTATATTTGCAATTTTTAACAAAACGTTACATAATTTAATCAAGGGAGCTTGACGTTTCCTAACTCCAGTAGCTCGCTACAACCACAAATCCCACAGCATACACATGGCAGTTAGTATTCAATCAGCTCAATCTATTTTCTCCAACATGGAGATTGCTAGCGCTGTTCCGGCTACCACCGAAGCATTTTACAAACTCAGCGTTGAAGACCAACTAGCCTTGCTCTGGTATGCCTACACCGAAATGGGTATTTCCATCACCCCAGCAGCTCCCGGAGTAGCCAGCATGGCGCTTGTTGAAGGCATACTGAGCGAAATCAAGCTAATGTCGCCGGCTGCTCAAAGCAAAACCATGTTTGACCTAGCCAGCAACGCCGACACAACGATCGGCCGGATTTACACTTCCTTGCGCGTCAACACCAAACTCGGTTTCTGGTACGAGTTGGGACAGTTGATGAAACAGGGCCTTGTCGCTCCGATCCCCGCTGGCTATCAAATGTCTCCCGAAGCCACCACAGTTCTAGAAACCATCAAGAAACTAGATCCCAGTCAGCAAATTACCGTACTTCGCAACACCGTAGTTAACATGGGCTATGACCCTGCTTTTAGCCAAGAGTACGGCAAACGCTCAGCCCCCCGCAGCACTCCCACCGCTCCAGAAGAGCGGGTGAAAACCAAAATTGAGGGTATCAGCGAGCAGACTGTCCTCAACTACATCGACTACATGAACGCCTTCGACTTCACCCCAGCCATCGGTTTATTTGCCGAAGAAGGTGCCCTGCAACCACCTTTCCAAAAGCCGATCGTCGGTCGCGAAGCTATCCTCAACTATATGCGGGAAGAGTGCATCGGACTGAAAATGATGCCCCAGCAAGGCGTATCGGAACCCACAGAAGATGGCTACCGCCAAGTGAAAGTCACCGGCAAAGTCGAAACTCCCTGGTTCGGCGCGAATGTGGGAATGAACATCGCGTGGCGGTTTTTGTTAGATCCCCAAGGTCAAATTTTCTTTGTGGCGATCGACTTGTTGGCATCTCCTAAGGAATTGCTCAATTTGATCCGCCAATAGAATCTTCTTGTTGGCTCTGTTAAACAGGCTTGCCCAGAAACCCAGATGCCATTAGGTGTCTGGGTTTCTATCATTTTAGATTTTAGATTTTAGATTTTAAATTTTATCTTCAAGAATTGAAGGATGGAAAATGACTGATGGTATCAGGGTTTGCAGCTTGGCTACACTGGTATTTTTTGACAGTAGTATTGATTTTGGTCGATCGCTTTGAAAGCTGCGCTCGACGCTCTCCGGTTCCCGGTTCCTCCTTTTTTCGGAGAATTATTTTCCTACCCCTACTTATATCTTTTGAGGGATTTGCTGCGACAAAGAGAATGATTACAGTATACTCATTCATTTGAAATCACTTGTTTTATGACCGCAACAACTCGACCTATTTTAACTAGCTCTATAAAGATTCCAGGCATCACAATGCCAGGGATACTGCAATATTTTGAAACTTTAAACGCGGGCGATTTTGAAGCGACGGCTAATTTATTTGCCGAGGATGGGGTTCTGCACGCGCCGTTTGAAGAGCCAATTATTGGCAACATCTCGATCGCCACTTATCTCAAAAAAGAAGCACGAGGAATGCAGCTAGAACCCCAGCAAGGTGTCAGCCAAATTTTAGAAGATGGCCAGGTAGAAGTTCAGGTCAGCGGCCGGGTGCAAACTCCCGCATTTGGTGTTAATGTCGGATGGCTGTTCTTGCTCAATTCTGACCAAAAACTCCTTTCTGTCACCGTCAAACTGTTAGCTTCTCCCCAAGAGTTGCTAAATCTGCGGTCACATAAGAAATAAGATGTTTGATAAGGTGTTTCACATTTAAATTGCCTATTTTGGTTTGACCTGTCGATCGCACGTAATAGCTAAAATCGTGCGATCGACAGGTTAATCGGCTTTTTCTGGCAAGAATGAGGCAGAAACCGGGTTTTTATGCAAATCTTTGGTGAAGTGCCACTCACGGTATAAAAATCCCGTTTCTTCGGTATTTGTGCGATCGGGACTGTATTCCTACAATCTTACAGTCTCGCGTTGGGCCGACGATACGGAACGACAAAGTGGCTGTCACCGCAGCGTGCGACAGACAGCCAAAGCGAGTCAAAAAGTGCATGGCCAATCACTAATCACTCATGACTAATGACTAAGCACTAATTAAGATTTTTCCGGCAAACTCGCTTCCAACTTTAGACAGTTGCGACCGTCTATTTGCAAAGTGTAGTCCACCCGATCCATAAGTCTGCTCATAATCAGCCAGCCGTAGCCGCTTTCCTGTTTAGCTTCCGGCCTCGGGGGATTGTAAGTATCCATTTCGTAACCTTTACCGTAATCCCAAATTTCTAAACCAATATCCCTATTTTTTAAATTCAAACGAATTAACACGGGCAAATTGGGTTGATCTTTGTGAGCATGGCGGATCACGTTAGAATAGGCTTCTGCTAACACCAAGCGCAAACGATTCGACTGACGTGGCCAATCGACGTGCTCTCCTAGCTCTACTTCCAAACTGCTCAGCAACCAATTTTCAACAATTGTTAAAAATCGCAAGTCGCTTGGCACATGAAGCTCAGTATTCATAAAAAAATCCCGTAAGTTTGAAAACCCTGTGTCTTCACACCAGGTATGAAACACGACGCGCCGAATGGATTCGGCCTCAATACTTGTCGCTACTCGGGGGATACCAGCCTTTTCTGTTTAAAAATCAGGCATTCATGATTCGGTAGAAGGCAGAGGTTAAGAGTATATTTGAAAACTTTAGTTATGGGCCTACAGCCCACTAACAATTGATAATTATACTGAGACTGCAAGCAGCGAGGTATAAAAAATCAGTGTTTCAATCCTTGGCTTTTAAGCGTTGGTTTTTTCTCACGAATGCCTTCTACGTTAACCTTTTACAGGCGTTGAATCCCCCAGGAAAGCGATTCAGGAAACTAGCTGCGCCATCGCCGGCTAGGTTTTTTACTGTTGACGATAACGCCGTCCTTTGCAGGACTACTCTGTGGGCCGTCAACCAGCAGGGCTTAAGTTTTTTCGGCTCTCACCCCCGACTACGTGTCGGGAGTCGCTGACAGATTCAAAGAACCTCCAGAGAGAGTATGGTTTGGTCGTCTTCCTGAACGGGATTGTCAGCTCGGATGTGAGCCAACAAATTGTCCAAGTTGAAAGAACCAGGTTCCTGAATCAAAAGTTGCCAAAGCCCTTCTTGTTGTAGCATAGAACGGGTTGGTACACCCCCTGCGACCGCTTCAGTGGTCACGCTCGCTTCAGTAATTCCGTCACTCGTCAGCAGAAATACATCTCCTGACTTTAATTCGATCGTACCTGCTTTGCCTCTCCAAACTGGTAGTATCCCCAAGGGAATGCCACGAGCTTTCAGGAAATTCGGCTCGGCTGGCGTTTTACCGCTAGCGGCTTGAGCTTTCACCTCCGAGTGAGACCAAACGATCGGATAAATGTGACCGGCATTAGCAAACGCGAGGTGTCCCGTTGACGGAGTGTAACGAGCTACAACCATTGTAATAAAATGGTTGTTCCCGATCAGGTCGTCAGACATACTGCTATTCATATTGTGCATAACACGCTCGGGTTCGGGAGAAACTTCTTGGGAAAGTTCCCGCCGCATCACCGAAATCGCGCTGGCCATAAATAGAGCAGCCGGAACTCCCTTACCCGAAACATCTCCCACCGCTATCCAAATATCGCCTTGGGAGTGGACGTAGACTTCAAAAAAGTCGCCGCCAACTTCCCGCGCGGGATAGCAGCAAGCTTGCACCCTGACAGTTTCAAAATCCGGCCAACTTTGGCGCAACAAGTTTGTTTGGATTTGGCGAGCCACTTCCAACTCGTTTTGCATCTGCTTGGCTAAATCCAGAGTCCGCTGGTAGAGCTTAGCTTGAGACAGGGCGAGAGCAGCTTGAGCTGCTACACCTTCTATTAACTCTATATCTTCTGCCGACCAAGGGTTAGTGCCGCCAATCTGGCACAAAGCCAGTACCGCCAGCAATTCTTGCTGGTAAGTCAGGGGCACGGCAATCTCAACCGAGTTACCATGCCCCCCACTGTTTGAGTTCACTTGAGTTTGGCGGGTGGCTACAGCTTGAACCAGCAAATTTTCATCAAAAGAAAAGGTACTGGCATCGTCGGTGTGGGCTTGGTAGGGGAAGGTACTCGGCAATAGTCGATCGCTCTCTACCGGCCGCAGCATACAATAGTTGGCCTCAAAAGTTTGACCTACGGTTTGAACAATAGTTTGTACCATACTAGAGTAATCTAGCGACCCGCGAATGACGCTCATTACCTCATTGAAAAGAGATTCCTTGCGTAAAGCGCGGCGCAATGCAACGCTGCGCTGCTTGTAGTATTTGTAAGTTTCTGAGGCTTGATTGATCACCAATTTGAGTTCTTCTGGATTCCACGGTTTGGTGATGTATTTGAAAACTTGACCTGAGTTGATGGCCTCAACCAAATCTTCAACATCGGTGTATCCCGTTAGCAGAATCCGAATCGTATCGGGAAATCGCTCGACTGTTTTCCCCAAAAACTCGGTGCCATTCATTTCTGGCATCCGCTGGTCAGATATAATCACCGCCATCTCGCCCTGTTCGTCTAGAACTTCCAGGGCGCTGAGGGCGCTATCTGCTTTGTAAACCTGAAAGTCGCGTCGAAACGTCCGGTACAATAAATCCAAGTTGTCGGGTTCGTCATCGACTACCATCAGTTTCAGCTTGCTTCCATCTCCCCGACTCATCTTTCTTCCCCCTTGAAAACCCCCACCATAGCTGTAATCAGCAAGGTGGCGGGAGGAAAAGGGGGGCTGGATATATGCAACATATCAGTTACGTCAAGTTGAGTTAAAGAAACCCGTTTTACCTCAAGGTGAGCATTCCTTTCGCACCATCTGTTCGCACAACAGATGAGAGGCTTTCGATACTGTAACCCGCCTCGGTAGGCCGCTTCAATAGGGAAAATTCCCGAGTCAGCTTTCACGCTGTGATACGAGCAATGACCTTGTTAGCAGTCGGTACTTTTCTAAACACACCAGCATTCAAAACGGCTAATTAATGCTCTGATTGCAGAGTTCTTAACTAGCTGGGCACTGTCCTCGGTGTGAATTTTAACACTTACTACTAACCCAGGTATGGCTACCTAAGTCTGGTCAACACCGGCTGTATTTCAGACCGCACTGTACCCGGAGGGTTAGTGGTGGGTTGTTGGCGCTATTCCCTACATCTTTGCCGAATCGCACTTGATTGCTGCATTCAAGTCTCCCTAATCTCTGAACTTTTTGCAGCAAGCATATTACTACGACTGCCGAATCAAGTTAATCTTTCTGCCAGTCTGAGCTTAGCAGAACGAGAGCGGGGATTTCTAGCTACTTCTTCGGATTGTGGCCCGATCGGCTTTTTTGTCAGTACCTGCAAATTGGGTGTTCCTCTGAGTTGGTGCTTGACTGGTCGGTCTTCCAGACTGTGAAATGTAATGATTCCGATTCTCCCACCTGGTTTTAACCACCCTGGCGCTTGGTGGAGGAAAGTTTCTAAAGAAGCGAGTTCGGAGTTGACAGCTATCCTTAAAGCTTGGAAGGTGCGGGTGGCCGGATGGATTCTGCCGTTGCGCTGCTTGGGGGGGAAGCTGGAGGCGATCGCCCCTGCAAGTTCTGTTGTAGTTTGAAAAGGACGCCCTTGCACAATCCGCCTCGCGATGCGCCGCGACAGCCGCTCCTCGCCGTACTTGTAAATAATATCTGCTAGTTTAACTTCTTCCCAGTGGTTGATAATCTCTTCTGCCGTCAAAGATTGCTGCTGGTTCATACGCATATCTAGTTGAGCTGGGTGGCGAAAACTAAATCCTCGTTCCGGTGTATCGAACTGAGCAGAGCTGACGCCCAAGTCTGCTATGATACCATCAAATTCGGCTTCTGAGGACTGATATTCAGCAAAGTTGCCGTGCCAAAACTCAACGGGCGAGTTGGCAAATCTGGCTTGGCAAAAACGGATGGCTTGTTCATCGCGGTCGATCGCCACCACTGTAACATCTGGCGCCGCCGCTAAAATCAAACTCGTGTGTCCGCCGCCCCCAAGCGTCGCGTCCAAATAGCGGCCGCCAGGACGCACAGCCAAACCCGCAATTAATTCTTGACCCAAAACAGGAACGTGATAGGTGTCAATACTGACATCCGATCCAGGGGTATCCTTCTCACAGAGCTCGATATCCTTCATAATCTATAACAGCCAAACAAAAATCAACAATAGTCAGTAATCATTAATTCATTTAATTATGTCAAGAATTGAGACTAGAACCGAACCGATGGTGCTCAACATGGGGCCGCACCACCCTTCCATGCACGGGGTACTCCGGTTAATTGTCACCCTGGACGGGGAAGATGTGGTGGACTGCGAGCCAGTTTTGGGCTATCTGCACCGGGGGATGGAAAAAATTGCCGAAAATCGCACCAACGTGATGTACGTGCCCTACGTGAGCCGCTGGGACTATGCCGAGGGGATGTTTAACGAAGCGGTGACAGTCAATGCACCGGAAAAGTTGGCGAATATTGCTGTCCCCAGACGGGCGAGTTACATTCGCGTAATCATGCTGGAGTTGAACCGGATTGCTAACCATTTGTTGTGGTTGGGGCCGTTTTTGGCGGACGTGGGGGCGCAAACTCCTTTTTTCTATACTATGCGCGATCGCGAGATGATTTTAGACTTGTGGGAAGCAGCCACAGGTTATCGCATGGTGAACAATAACTATTTCCGCATCGGCGGAGTTGCGGCCGATTTGCCTTACGGTTGGGTAGATAAGTGCCAAGATTACTGCGATTATTTCGTTCCCAAAATTGACGAGTACGAACGTTTAATTACCAACAACCCAATCTTCCGCCGCCGGATTGAAGGCCTGGGTACTATTTCTCGCGAAGAAGCGATTAACTGGGGACTTTCCGGCCCCATGTTGCGCGCTTCCGGCGTTAAGTGGGATTTGCGGAAAGTTGATCATTACGAATGTTACGACGACTTCGACTGGGAAGTTTGTACCGAAGCTGCTGGCGATTGTTTGGCCCGGTATGTGGTGCGGATTCGGGAGATGCGCGAGTCGGTTAAGATTATCTATCAAGCCTTGAAAGGACTCCCCGGTGGCTCTTACGAGAATTTGGAAGCCAAGCGCTTAGAAAGCGGGCCAAAATCTGAATGGAATGGTTTTGACTATCAGTTTATTGGCAAAAAAGTTGCGCCGACTTTTAAGATTCCCAAGGGCGAACATTATGTCCGCGTTGAAAGCGGCAAGGGTGAGTTGGGGATTTATATTATCGGGGATGATACTGTGTTTCCCTGGCGCTGGAAGATTCGGACTGCGGATTTTAATAATTTGCAGATTTTGCCTCACATTGTGCGCGGTGTGAAGATTGCGGATTTGGTGGCAATTTTGGGTAGTATCGACATTATTATGGGCTCGGTTGACAGGTAGGTTTTGTCGGTTTTTATTTGATAATTTAACCCGGTTTTTTTATGGAACCGGGTTGATTTTTTTAACAGCAGATAAACGCGGATAGATATCGATTAATATTGCTGTTAACGTCGCTAAAATGTACCTTATTTCTCTTTTCTCTCTTCCTCTGTGCCCTCTGCGCCCTCTGCGGTTAATAAAAAAAATCTCTCCTTCACAAATGAAATAACATCAACTTTGATTGGATAAATTATGAAAGTTCAGCAATCAGATATCAATGACAGCAACTGGGAACTCTGCGCTTTAATCTGCGAAAGAATTGCCGCCAGTCCCCAGCAGCGTATTACTTTTGCTGAATATATGGATTTGGCATTATATCATCCGCAGCACGGATATTATAATAGCGATCGCCCGTCGATCGGCAAACAAGGCGACTTTATCACGTCGCCTCATTGGGGTGCTGATTTTGCGGAGGTTTTGGCGGAGCAATTTGTGGAAATGTGGGAATTTCTCGATCGCCCTTTCAATTTCGCGATCGTAGAAATGGGCGCTGGGCGGGGAACTTTTGCAGCTAATGTACTGCAATATCTGCAACGGCAACATCCCGACTTATTTAAAAATTTAACATACATAATTGTTGAAATTTCGCCAAGACTTCAAGCGGAACAACGCCAAAGCTTAAGTGAGATCAAGTGCGTTAAGTGGTGCAAGTGGGAGGAGATAGTTAATAATTCAATTGTCGGTTGTTTCTTTTCTAACGAGTTAGTGGATGCTTTTCCCGTGCATCAATTCATTCTGGAAGAATGGCAACTTAGGGAGATTTACGTTGCCGCAGAAACCCCAAAAAATGAACAAAAAGAGATAAATTTTGTTGAAGTAATTGGAGAAGTTTCCACGCCTAAAATTGCCGAATATTTGGATTTTGTAAGCATCGATTTGTCGGCGAGCGTGTACGGGGATGGTTATCGCAGTGAGGTGAATTTGGCGGCTTTAAACTGGATGAGTACAGTTGCTCAAAAGTTGCAACGGGGATATTTGTTAACTATTGATTACGGTTATCCGGCGCACCGCTATTACAATCCGAGGCGCAGGGAGGGGACGCTACAGTGTTATTATATGCACCGATATCACAATAATCCTTATATTAATGTGGGGCGGCAGGATTTAACGGCTCATGTTAATTTTACGGCGCTGGAAAGGCAGGGTGAATTGTGCGGTTTGGATGTGGTAGGGTTTACTCAGCAGGCTTTGTTTTTGATGGCGTTGGGTTTGGGCGATCGTATTGCTTCTCTGTCTACAAAGGATGCCGAAGTATTGGATTTGGCAACGTTTTTGCGGCGCCGGGAGGCTTTGCATCAGTTGATCGATCCGATGGGTTTGGGGGGTTTTGGGGTTTTGGTGCAGTCGAAGGGGTTGAGGGAGGAGGAAAAGGGGAGAATTGTGAAGGGTTTGATGGTGCCTTAAGTTAACTACAATCAGCAACACGCACTCTTTTCCAATTACTTTTGTCATCACTTAAGCGCACTGACTCAGTGGCGGAAATTCCCATTTTCCCGAATATAAAGTAGATGGCAGCTTTAAACAATAAGCAGCCGGAATCACCTCAATTAGCCACCAATTAAACATATCTCGTTGAGCCGCAGCAAAACCAGAAATTGCATCCCCGGTAATGGCATCATACAAAATATCCAAAATTGCCTTATAGGCTGTTTTGGTGTTGAGTGTTTGCAGCAAGCCGTAGAAGATATTATAAGCTTCGTTACTAGCTTGATATTTTCCTATTTTGTTAATATTAGGAAACAACGTATCAGCCCAAGTTTCTGGGATTTCACAACCATCCTTCAGCCAACAAGATACAATTCCTTCCACGATATCAGCTTTATGTTCTTCAGGAAAGTAATGTTTAATAGTCGGTTTAGCTGCTAATGCTATTCCATAAGCCATATAGACGTATCGCTGATGGGATATTGCATCATTAGGCATTCCAAAGGCTGTCATTACTTCTACAAAGGCTTCTTCTACATTGCACTTTCCACCTGTTTCGTATAAATCGTCATATTTTCTGTCCCAAACCCTCTGAAGTGTTTGCTGTAAATGCTCGGAAATAGTTGAGTTGCTGGGCAATTTAAAATCGGTGTAATGACCTCTGTCAAACTTGATCATTGACTTTCCATCCTGATGTATTTTATTTAAGGATAAACCAATAAAAAGCTAATCTTAAGCTTCCTATCTACCGCCCCATTTCAATTTAACTGCAAACTCTGATCGAATCCCTCGGATTCAGCCCATTTTAATCGTTCTTGAATAGACATCCCCTGCAACTTTTTACTCATTTCATATAAATTAACTTGGGGATAATCCCCCTTAAATAACGGAATTAAAGACTCCACAACAGCAGCGATTCCCTGCGGCGGCACTGCATTGCCAATCTGCCGCCGCACTTCAGTAGTAGAACCTTCAAAAACAAAATCATCTGGAAATGTTTGCAATCTTGCTCTTTCACGATTTGTCAAAGAACGCGGTTCTAAATAATGATAACCCCAAGTTCCGCCACCTCCACCAGCAATGATTGTCGAGGATGGTTTATCTGGATGAATTCGCCGATAAACGTGACTGATCATGCCTTTGACATAGTATGGACTATCTTTGGGAATATCAGAGAAATTGCCTCCCGGTTTAATTCGATTTAAAATTTCAACGGTGCGGGCTTGAATTTTATGATGTTTGTTATTGTCAAGAACTGCTTCCACATTTTTGAGTGCTTCGCCCGCAGTTCGATAAGGATTTTTGCGATCTTGACCGTATTCTGGCTGAGGATGCACAAAGTTAAATCCTGTATCCATCCGAATGCCAACTAATAACACTCTTTGGCGAAATTGCGGAACTCCGTAATCAGCAAAGTTGTAAAGTTTAGGTTTAACTAAGTAGCCTGGAGCGATACTTTCAAAGTCAGAAATTATTTGTTTTATTGCTTGATAATTATTGGCGCTTAATAAGCCTTTAACATTTTCTGCTACAAAAGCTTTGGGCTTTTTTTTATTGACAAAATCGAGAAAATATGTATATAAATTACCTCTGGTTCCTTCAAGTCCGGGACGTTTCCAAATTAGGGAGAAATCTTGACAGGGGAACCCTCCTATACATATTTCAGCTTCGGGAACTTGTCCAATGTCTATATTTTCTATACTGTCGTTGATGATGACATCGGCGATGTTTCTGCAGAATGTTTTGCAGGCGTATTGATTGGAGTCGATCGCCCAAACTACCTCAAATCCGGCTTGGTGGAATGGCAAATCCATGCCGCCGCAACCAGAAAATAAGGATATGAGTCGCGGTTTTTTTGTCCAGGCGATCGGCTGGAGACGTTCGATTAACATAGGAGTGTAAAGTTAGCCAAGGACGGGCTGGATGCCCGCACCACAAGAGTGTCATCATACCAAAACCCGATCGAACTCGACTCATCAATTGATATTTCACTCTTCATCATCTAACTCGATCCCAGCTTGACGCAGTTTTTCGGCCAATTTTTCAGCGCGGAGTCTTTCGCAATCGCCCCGTTGGCGTTCTTGTTCTACTCGTTCTTCCGACCACAGCAACAACTCGCCTTCTGCATCCCACCATCTCAACCAACAGCCTGTTCTCCCTTCGTGAGTTCCTTCCCAAACTCCTAAAAATAAGTCTAATCCCGGTATCCAATAACGTCCGTTTTCATCAGGTTTTTGCAAGTTGTAGTGATCGGATTCTAAAGCGTAAACTTCTAAATGAACTGTTTTTGCTCGGAATATGACGTATCTGGGAACTTTGATTACTCGCTCGTAAAAATACCACTTTCCCACCCGCGAGGTAAATTCAACGGAGTATTCTTCTCCATAGGTTTCTGAAAGAAATTCCATCACAATTTGGGGGATGGTTCCTTCTGTGTGTGGCGTGTAACTGCGGCGAACTTGCGAGACATTTTTTGGATTGACGGGTTTCACGTACATCCAATCTGGTGCTTTGCAGATAATACGCTGTTCGTCGCTGGTTGAACCTGGGAAACTAATTCCGGCACACAAGGCAAAGTTGGAAACAATTAAGGCATCCTGCATTAATTCAGGAAATCCTGTTAGCGGCTGGCGCAAAGCGGCGGCTAATAATGGTTGGCTTTTGTCTTCTACGGGGTCGTCTGGTAGTTGAAAATCTTCTGGTAGTAGCGGCCAGGTGATTGTGAGTTTTGTTTCTAGGTTTTTAGCTGCTACATACATAGTTTATCAGAGGTTAAATGTTTTAATGCTTAAATTATATCTCTTGGTTTTTGGGATTAATGTTAATGGCTTAATGACGAGGCAGAGCCTCTGGATATGCGTTACCGGGCAGAGCCTGGTAACGAGGAACAACCGAGAGTTTTAAGGGTTGTTAATTTTCTGCTGTAGTTCGGTGGTCATTGCTAGTAGTTCTGATTGCGCGATCGCACTTTGTTCACCACTCGCCAACCACTTCAATTGTACCGTCTCGTTTTCAGCTTCCGCATCTCCCAAAACTAAACACCCAACTGCACCGCTTCTGTCAGCTCTTTTAAACTGTTTCCCGAAAGCACTAGCACTCAAATCTATCTCTACACTAAAGCCCGCACTTCGCAATTTTTGAGCTAACAATACCGATTGCTGTTCAGCTTTCTCGCCCCTGGAGACTAAATAAAAATCCAACTTCGGCACGGGCAAAGGTTGCAACTTTTGCAGCAGGATAATCAACCGTTCTATACCCATTGCCCAACCGACTGCCGCCGTATCTGGGCCGCCCAGTTCCTTGACTAAACCGTCGTAGCGACCGCCTCCGCAAACAGTTGCTTGCGCTCCCAAATCGTCGGATATAATTTCAAAAGCGGTGTAGGTATAGTAATCTAAACCGCGCACTAATCTGGGATTTAACTGATAGCTAATTCCTAAATTTGTGAGCATAAGCTGCACTTGCTCGAAGTGCGATCGCGATTCCTCTCCCAAATATTCTAAAATGCTAGGCGCACCAGCTACAATTTCTTGAGTACGCTGATTTTTGCTGTCCAATATCCGCAGCGGATTGCGAGTCAAGCGATCTTGAGAATCCGCGTCTAATTCGTCTTTGTGCGGTGTAAAATAATCGATCAAAGCTTGTCGGTAATTTTGTCGATCTTGCTTATTTCCGACAGAATTAATATCGAGGCGCAAATTTTTTAAACCGAGGGTTTGCAGGATGTCGCAGGCGATCGCAATTACTTCGACATCCGCACGGGGATTCGCACTCCCCAAGACTTCCACGCCAATTTGATTGAACTGCCGCTGTCTTCCTTCTTGCGCGCGTTCGTAGCGAAACATCGGCCCAGCATACCACAGACGCTGCACGTCTCCTGCTGCGTACAAACTATTTTGAATAAAAGCTCGGACTACTCCGGCGGTGCCTTCTGGACGCAAAGTAGTCGATCGATCGCCCTTATCCTTAAAAGTGTACATTTCTTTGCCCACAACATCGGTAGCTTCGCCGATGCCGCGTTCAAATAAAGATGTCTGTTCAAAAATTGGCGTCCGAATTTCTCGATAAGCCGCTTTTTTTAAAATGGTTCTAGCGACTTCTTCTATATTTTGCCAATATTGAATTTCAGCGGGCAAAATATCCCGCGTTCCCGGTAAAGTTTTAATTGCACTCATTTTGTTAGTCAGTTGTCAGTTGGCAGTTGTCATTAGTAATTAGTCATTAGTTCTTAGTTATTAGTTAACAGTCAACAGTTAACAGTTAACAATTCCCAATAACTAATGACTTAATAATTCCCACGCTCCGTAACGATCGCCATAATAAGCCAAAATGCGATCGACCCGCTGGCGACCTGCCAAATCGAACCCTTCAGGATACTGTATCCACAAACCCCCAATTTGGCTGTCGCCGTAATCAAACCGCTGCGACTGCTGCGGAATTAAACCGGTTTGCACCCCTTCAACTTGACGCAAATGGACCGCCACTTCGCGATACACCGCCAGCGGCAATCCAGGGCTTTGAATTTGATAGCGGAGTTGTTTTTCTTGTGCCGTTTGCATCATTTCTTTGCCTGTACCCAACCTGATCCCCTACTTAAGATACTTCTTTATCGATCGGCCGCGGTAAAGGGCAGCAGTTAATATTGTCCAAACATACCTTTCCCCACTGCAACGCCCAGCGTACAAGCGTAACTCGATTGTCAGCGCGCGTCTTGTTCAAGATATTGCTAATGTGGTTGTCAACAGTACGCTTGCTAATCTCTAACTTTTCGGCGATTTTCTCATTAGTCAATCCGGCCGCTACTAACTCTACCACTTGCAATTCTCTGTCCGACAGGGTGACAGGGGTCCCAGAGACAATCCCACTCATAAACTTTTCCTATGTCTGCATATTTACCTATCTACAATTCTAAAGGATGAGGGATCGAGTATGAAGAGAAAATTAAATTTGCTGTGCTACTCTTTCGGGCCCGAAGCACCAACTCGCTTGCAGAATCGCCAGGAGTGTCAACCCCGCGCTGACACAGCAAGACGCACAGCCACTTGCACTGCTGGTGCATCGGGTGGGGGATGCTGCCTTTACCTACGCCCATCTGACATCCGGGTCAAACCCGCAGATGTTTTCAGGTAAAACAAGTGATACGCCCGCACTGCACTTGTGCGTTGAGCGAGTAACTGCCAGTATCAATAAGTCTGATATTATAGGATCAGCCATAAAAAAATAGCTTGCAATTTTTCTGGGATGGGTTAAAAATCATTATTGACCTGTCTACTGCTGCTCTAAAATCTCACATCTCAAATCTAAAATTTCTATGACTTATCCTCGCGTTCTGTGTCTGGGTGAAGTTTTATTTGATTGTTTAGCAGACCAACCAGGAGTATCTCTCGAAGAGGTAGAATCTTGGACGGCATATCCCGGTGGTGCTCCTGCTAATGTTGCCTGTGCTTTGGTTAAATTGGGGACGGCGGCGGGATTTATCGGTGCTGTAGGTGGGGATGAATTGGGGGATTCCCTAGTGGAGGTATTGCAAGAAGTAGGGGTTGATATCGCTGGAGTGCAGCGCCATCCGAGTGCACCGACGCGGCAAGTTTATGTCTTGCGGAATCAAGCGGGCGATCGATCTTTTGCCGGTTTTGGCGAATTCGATACTGCGGATTTTGCCGACACCCACCTCCTCGCGGCACAACTACCCCAGGTGCTGTTTGAAAATGCGGATTTTTTAGTGCTAGGCACTTTAGAATTAGCTTATCCTGAGAGTCGAGAGGCGATCGCCAGAGCGATCGAACTAGCAGAACAGTACGACGTTAAAATTATACTTGACATCAATTGGCGTCCGGTGTTTTGGTCAAATCCAGACGAAGCAAAAGCGCACATTAGAAAACTATTAAAAAAAGTTGATTTTGTCAAGTTATCTGAGGAAGAAGCCGAATGGTTGTTTGACACTAGCGACGCTGGAGCTATTACCTACCGCCTCGATTCCGTAGAAGGCGTTTTGGTGACTGCGGGCGAGAAAGGTTGCGCCTATTGTATGTCGGAAAATGAAGGAAAAATCCCCGCATTTAAAGTAGATGTTGAGGATACAAATGGTGCCGGCGACGCATTTTTGGCTGGTTTTGTCAGCCAATTGTGCAAGGTGGGAATTAAGAGTTTAGCCGATCCAGAAATAACAAAAAAAGTTGTAACTTATGCGAATGCGGTAGGTTCGATGACAGCGATGAAACCCGGGGCAATTAAAGCTCAACCAACCGCTGCTGAAGTAGAAGCTTTCTTGTATTTGTACAAACATTAGCACGCCACACCTCTCCCCCGGAAACGGAGAGGGAACTAAATTTGTTTCAGAAACCCGGGAGCTGAAAAAAAATAATTCTTATACTAAACCTCCGTTAAAAAGCGTCGATAAGACTCGGCGTTTGGAATCCCTACTATACAAACTCTCGTCCTAGCTGACAGGGACTAAAAAATAAACAGGTATTTAAGCCAGATTTGGTATGAGAGGTTTTATTGTGAGCCATTAACCGCACTTCAGATGATTTCTAATTTGGCGCAAGATTACCTCTAGCGGTTGCGAAGCATCTATGATAATTGCATCTTCTGGTTCTTCGAGAGTGTCTAACTGACTTAACAACAAGTCTGCTTTCATGTAGTGATTTTCGCGACTTGTTAACCGGGCTGCCAATATCTGAAAAGAACATTTGAGATAAACAATTTTCACCCCCTGTTGGTCGCGGCAGAGCATTTCGCGGTAAGATGCTTTTAAAGCAGAACAAGCCAAAACCACATTTTGATTTTCTAACAGCCACCTGTCTATTGCCGCTTGCAATTGTAATAGCCAAGGAAGGCGATCCGCATCTTCTAAAGGAAGGCCGCGACTCATTTTCTCGATATTAGCTGATGGGTGAAAATCGTCCGCATCGCGGAAATCCCAGTTGAGAGATTGCGCCAGCAACTTGCCAACAGTAGTTTTGCCAGAACCTGAGACTCCCATCACGATTGTAATCATCACGTTTATTTACCGAATACTTGCAATTTTATCGAGTTGTGCGATCGACAAACCGGGTTTCTTAAGTTGCCCGATGAATCATACAATTATAAACAATTCAACAAACCCAGTCTATTTCTAATTCTAGAGCAATTTTATTCCAGAGTGGGTCTAAGGAATTCACAATAATTAATTTGGGTTCTTCCCTAACTTTGTGATGAGAATTTTACTTATTGTGGCTGATTATCCGATCGCACTTGCAGCTAAAATATCACTGCTAACCGACTGGTACATCGCACTGGAGAAGGGGCGAAAGTCTCGCCAATCGACGGTAATCTTGCACAGCAAGCGAAACTGTAGCGGCGCTGGGGGTTGATTGAGGCGATCGACTTCTACGCGAACCACTTCTGGGTGCTGCGACATAATTTCAAAAATATCCTCCACAAGATAGCGCTGACAATAGCCGACAATCCAGTGATCTTTAGTACACAGAAGGAGACGGGAAACGCCCGGATTTTGAAATTCGTGGGCTAAGTACAAAAATTCGCCCACTTGAAGCCGATTAATCCGTTCAATTGCCGACTTTGATAGGTATCGCAGTCCATCTGCAAAAAAATGGATACAGTAACGTCCATTTTCATCTGGTTCGGGACAAGGGAACACCTCAAATTTATCAGTTGCCCGTTTGCCTCCGCTGCGCGCCAATAAAGCAATTGGGTCATGTTCGTGTTCAGGGATATTCAACCACTGTACAAATTCAGGGTAGTCAGGGCGCGATCGCGACATCACTCGATTAGAAAACAACGAAAACACTTTCTGTGAAGTGTAAACATTATTGAAATTCGGGAAAGATGGCAAGGGCTGAAACCCGCACTTAAGTTTAGCTTCTAGAACACCATTTGTATAATTGAACTGATATTCTTTACCGTTAAATGTCAATCGACCAATCGGAAACCAAGAACCGCTGCGCGGGCTTTGCCAAGCCAAAAATAGTGTCTTCAAAGCAAATCTCCTGTCAATTCAAGCAGTGCACACCTTACACAATGATAGGGTTGCGCTCTGCGGCGCACCTTACCCCTATAAGTAGCCTGTCAAACCAATTTTTACGTAAGCCCTGTGAATGTATTCTCTTAGTCTATAGGAAATGGCATCAAAATGTGGTATTTTTGGATTTATGCCAGAACGACAGCAGCACCAACCAACTGAATAAACATCTTTTTTAACCAGAAGCTAAAGCTAAAATAATACCACCAATGCGGACAATAAATTAAATTGTACTTAACAGGATTGTAGTGAATATCGTTTAAATGCCGTTCACAATCATCTTGTTGGCAAATAGGATATCCCCAAAAGCGCCGATATCAAACATCACTTTCTAGACTAGGGAAACCAGAAAATGACATATTTTGAACCCAAGTTCCTTGACCTCGCAAAGATTGTGTAAATATAACTTTTATCTCTCCAATATGCTTGGGATAGGGAGTATGATTAGGAGGTAATTTTCACAAAAAATGAATGTAGTCTGGCATTACAACGGCCCAATAATTTCAAAAGGTTATTCTGATTTAATCGCCCCTACAGCATTGCGGAGTCGCCAGACATTTTCTGACTCTGAAAATAGCGGTGTGCGATTCTAGGTAACAAGCGTTAGGGATAAACTTCCCCTAGGAAGCTAAAATCGGCGATAGTTTGGCATTAATATCGTCATCCTACTTTTTTATAGGTCATTTTACACTCATTTTTGCGGGTGCGCCGAAGCACACGTTACATTCATCTCGTAGGGTACTCTGCGGCGCACCTTCCAGGGGCCTCCGGGGGCGCCGCAGAGCACCTTACCAAGATAATTGGGTCTAAAGCCCCGTCCTTATAGGACGGCTTTAATTGATTGCCGATTTTTGTTTTAATCGTTTAGTTGCGTTAGTATCTATTTTTCAAATTTCCTTCCATTCTATTTAAAGTAGAGTACAATGATACTTATACCACAGGTAGAATAACCGCCGATACACATGAGACACCAAGCTCAAACGACTGGTCGGAAAATAATAATGGTTAGTGGGTGGCGAAAACCACGAAAAACATAGCTAGGCTGACTATAGCTAGGCTGACTAACGTAAGCCAACACCAGAAAACTAAATTTTTGGAAGTTAAAACGTACCGTAGGGCATCCGGTAACAGGAGAAGTAATTCTCGAACGCTTGGGGAGATAAAACCCTCTGGGACTAACTAAATTAGGCTCGATATTTGGTTCCTTTGAACGGATATTTGGTTTAAGTATTGCCACAAGGATAGATAGTTTTAAGGTATGTCGCCAGAACCAAGAATCCCCAGGCTTTTAGGCTGGGGAGTGTCAAATCAGCTACTTTCTAACACAGGAATTCGCGCGGATCGGTGACATACCCAGTCAGGGCAGAAGCCGCTGCCGTATAAGGCGAAGCCAGATAAACTTGCGCTTCTTTATTCCCCATGCGGCCGGGAAAATTGCGGTTGGTTGTAGACACGCAAATTTCCGGTTCGTTCATCCGCCCGAAAGTATCTTTCGGGCCGCCCAAACAAGCGGCGCAAGAAGGCGCTGCCGGTTCGATGCAGCCGGCAGCTAAGAAGATTTCCGAAAGCGTTTGACCTTCGTATTTTGTGACAAACAAATCTTCGTAAACTTTCTGAGTTGCGGGTACTAAATAAGTCGGAACTTTGACTTGATTTCCTTTCAGAATGCGGGCGGCATTCAGAAAGTCGGAGGTTTTGCCGCCGGTGCAGGAACCGATGTAAACTCGATCGATCTTGACATCGCGGCAGTTGCGGGCTAAGTCGCGGTTGTCCGGGGAGTGGGGTTTGGCAACGACGGGTTCTAATTTGCTGACATCGTAGGTGCGATCGCTATAAAATTTAGCATCCCCATCGCTGTAAAATGAATCGAAGGGTTTGTCCGTCCGAGAAGTAACGTAATCAAACGTAGTTTTGTCGGGCGCAACCGTGCCGTTTTTACCGCCAGCTTCAATCACCATATTGCACAGCGTCATCCGTTCTTCCATCGTCAAACGCTCAACTGTATCGCCCGCAAATTCCATTGTCCGGTAGTTAGCACCGGCCACGCTAATATCACCAATAATCTGCAAAATCAGATCTTTTGCTAACAAATAATCCGGCAGTTCACCGTTGAACACAAAGCGCATGGTTGCCGGAACTTTGATTAACAGTTTGCCGGTTCCCATGATAAAAGCCGCGTCTGTATTGCCGATACCGGTGGCAAATTGTCCGAAAGCGCCGGCATTGCAGGTGTGGGAATCGGTGCCGAAGAGCACTTCGCCCGGTCTGGTGTGGCCTTCTTGTGCTAAGGCGATGTGGCAAACTCCTTTGTAGTCGGGATTTGCTTTGAAGTCCGATCGATCCGTGATGTCGTAAAAGTATTTTATCCCTTGTTCTTTGGCAAAATCGCGGAGAATATCGACGTTGCGGTTAGCGCGTTCGTCGTTGGTGAAAATGTAGTGGTCGGGAATGAGGACGATTTTGTCTGGGTTCCAGACTTTAGCATTCTCACCGAATTCGCGTTTGAAAACGCCGATGGTGCCGGGCCCGCAGACATCGTGGGTCATTAATACATCTGTTTCTACCCAGATATTTTCTCCGGGCTCGACTTTAGTGCGGCCTGATGCTTTGGCTAATATTTTTTCGGTCAGAGTCATTCCCATAGTGCGATCGCTCTTTTTTATTAGATGCTACAAGTGTATTGTAAGCGAAACATTCCCTGTTACCCAAGATACTGAGGCAGGAAAATGTCTCGGATGTACTTCCAACTTTAGGAAGCTGTCCAACTTTATAGCAGTTTTCAATTGCATTGAATATCAATTGTAGGGTGGGGAATCGCCACATTACGAATTTATGCGTAATGCTATGTGTTGTTAAATAATTAGAGTGAATTATCAAAATGTAAAGTATATTGGACGGTAACTTAATTTAAACATTCAGTTTGGGTATGACCAAAATTTGGTAATAATTTATCGAGAGGTCGCAGGGATAAAATACTAGGATTGGCGAAAAAGTTCAACCTTTCAAAGTGCAGCTATTACAAAGCGCTCGCACTTCGGAATTCCCAGCGATCGCCCCAAAAACCCGATCGCTGAAAATATCCGCTGCGGGAACTGCGATCGGCACTCTGCTAATCCTATGAACACCGCCGGTTGAAGCTGTTAATCTTACATTCGTGGGCGATCGCGCGGCCTTGGGAGGGAGCGATAGCGTTGATTGGCCGATTTTAGGGCCAATCCAGCCGCCGTTTAAAGTATTGCCCAAGTCCTTCTCAGTCACCTCGGAACAAGGAATCGGAATTAATGGCAATATTCCCCCGGCTACAACTCCAGGAGTGACGCCTCCCTTACTTTTTCAAACCTTGCCTTCACCAGGCATTCCCACCAACTTTGCCAGCGGCGATTTCATTTTGTTTACAGGTTTAAGGCCAGGCCCGCCGCCAGCGCTGGGAAACCCAGATCCGCTAACGATTACCTGCGATCGCCCCGTAGCGGCCGCCGGGACGCAAATAGCGGTAGATGATACATTTTTATTCACTGCATCGATCTCGGCATTTGACAGTAATAATAATTTGTTAGGCAGTTTTTCAACACAAGGAACATCCTCATTAGCACTAGATAATTCAGCGCAGTTTCTCGGGGTTCGCAGCGATACTGCCAACATTTCGCGACTCGTCTATAGCAGTTCTGAGGGATCTCGGGCTTTGGGCATCAATTCTCTCAGTATTGCCGAAGCAGTGCCAGAACCTAGCAATATTGCTGCCCTTGCTGTTGCAGGATTAGGATTGTTTGTATTCAAGATTAAGAAACGCCTAGGTTAGGGTTTTTTACAGGGCTAGGTGTTGAAAGCGATCGCATTTTTCCCATAAGCGCGATCGCCTCCCATGTAGAAATTTATATTTTGCGGATTTAATAGTAAAATTTTGTCCTGACTAAAAACAACCACGGTACAAGCCCCCGGATAAATCCCTGGGGTCGCTTTCTTCAATCTAAAATCTAAAATCGATTAACTATCACTTTATTTTCCGCCACTAATCTCTACAATAGCCTCTACTTCGATTAACACAAAAATAAAAATTATGCAAGTCACTCGATTATGCGACTGGTAACTAACAGCTAGCGACTGTTATTATACGACTCATGCAAAGACTGTACTTTTAGGGTGCGCCGCAGAGCACCATACAAGTACCCATAGTGTCAAAATTGAAGGAATGCAGCGTAAGTCCTACAAATGAGAATTTCGCCGCAATCAGATTAAGTCAGTTTTGTCAGTTGCTTTGGCAAGCTTAGATTTGGAAAATGAAGCAGCCTTGGGATTAAATAACTCTCTTTTGCAACTAAACGCATTATCCAAAGCTAATTGACTTAACAAAAAAATACGGGGTTTCATCAGGAGCAAGACAGCTTAATTTCGGCAATTAAACCTGAATAGGAATCAATGTCAGGAAAGCTGTGAGAGATTGCTCATCACAGTCAAACCGTCAAACACTCAATAAGAGGTATTTTATGTCTGAACAACCTAGTTTTCCCATCCCAGGAACTGCCCGGGGCGATGAAACAACAGGGCGTTACATTGTTACTTTCCGCGATGATTCGGTGAGAGAAGGGTTAGACCTCTTGAGCGACCAAGCTGGTATCAGAGGACTGGCAAATGCTGCCGATTTCCCGGAATCTGCTTTAGACTTGGGCCAAATTTCGGCAGCAGGAGGAGCGGTGTTCCCAACTCTCGGCGTGGCTGTCGTCTCCCTAGAGGAAGGGGCTTTTAGCAGCATTATGACATCAGCGGGAGAGGATTCCGCCATCCTGGCGATCGAACCCGAGCGCACTTTCTACGCCATTGGCGATGGATTGTCCCTAGACTATTTGCGCGGCTATCGCGATGCGGTGAATAACCTGTACGAGAAAGCCACTACTACAGAGGTAGAAGGAATCAACAAACAAGGATGTTTTGCTGATGATATCGAATCTACTTGGGGTCTGAAGGCAACGAAGGTCATGAACTCTGTCTTGACTGGTAAAGGAATGAAAGTTGCGGTGCTGGATACGGGGATGGATCTATTACATCCCGACTTCGTAGGCCGATCGATCGTATCGAAATCCTTCGTGCCTGGGGAGGACGTACAAGATGAGAACGGTCACGGTACCCACTGCATTGGGACAGCGTGCGGGTTCAAGGATCTGAACGGCCGGCGGTACGGGATCGCTTACGAATCGACCATTTATGTCGGTAAAGTGTTGAGCAATGCTGGTAGCGGCGCTAGTGCCTGGATTCTCGCTGCGATGGAATGGGCGATCGTCAACGGCTGTCAAGTGATCTCGATGTCCTTAGGAAATGAGACTCCAACACCGTCTACTGCCTACGAAACTGTCGGCCGTCGGGCACTCGAAAATGGGTGTCTCATCGTGGCAGCCGCGGGCAACAACGGGCCAACCGGAAAAGTCGGACAACCAGCGAATAGCCCGTCGATTATGGCTGTGGCAGCCGTCGATCAATGCCTCCAAGTGGCTACGTTCTCGGCTACCTCTGGCGGATCTCTAGGAGCTAAAGTTAATATTGCCGCTCCAGGAGTGGAAGTATACTCATCAGTGCCTGTGAATCAAGGGCGTTATGATGCTTTCAATGGCACCAGCATGGCTACCCCTCACGTAGCTGGGCTCGCTGCCCTGTATGCCCAATGGACTGGTAAACGAGGTTCTCAACTTTGGCAATTGCTAACTTCCCGTGCTATGGCACTACCATTACCAAATGCTCGTGTCGGAAGTGGGTTGCTACAAGCTCCGTAATCACGACAGCGATCGAAATTAGGGAGCACTTCCTATGAGTAGAAGGAGGTTCTCTTTGTTCAGAAACCTCCTTCTACAAACATAATTCACTGAATTTAACTATACAGTAGGGACAATAGCTCAATGGATTTAGCCCAAAGGAGGCTGAATATGTCTGATGAACAAGTAGAGCGCATCATAGTAACTGTTGATGACCAAAACTTATCGGTAATTCAATCTGTTGTGACTGCCTTACAATCGGCGGGAATGAAAGTGGAGCAGGTGCTAGCTGTTACTGGCATCATCACTGGAGAAGTTTCTCAATCGAAGCTAGAAGGACTAAGAAGCGTACCGGGTGTCGCTGGTGTCGAGGTCGATCGAGAAATGCAGGCAATTTAAACTAATCATTTAGGGTTAGCAGATCCAGTTTTGCTAACCCCAAATAGCGAATCCCTTCCGGCGTCACGTCAAACCGACAAGGCAAAACTTCGACACCTTCACTCATAGCCTGTCTGAACAATTCTCCGTAAAGGCGATCGGCACTATCCCCCGGAGCAAAATCCGTAGAATCTCCGCGATTAATAAAATACAGCATTACAGCCCTCGAACCATGCCGCACCACTTCCATCAATTCTCGCAAATGTTTCTGTCCTCTCTCCGTCACTGTATCGGGAAATAGAGCCAACTCCTCTTTTACCCAAGTTGTATTTTTCACTTCCAGAAAAATCGGTTTTTCCTCACCAGTCAGCCAAAAATCCACTCTACTTTTTTTATCAGTACCATAAACAACCTCCGGTTGAATTAAACTGTAATTGCCCAACTGGGGAAACAATTTTAACTCCAAAGCTAATTTAACTACTCGATTTGGCAGCCCAGTATTAACTCCCACCCAAGTTGGCACAGTGTCGCAAACTTTAATTAATTCCCAAGTATAAGCTAACTTGCGTTTAGGATTGTCGCTGGGAGATACTAGCACTGGATTGCCGGGAATGTAAACACCAGTCATCGGGCCAGTATTCGGACAGTGCGCGGTGATTATTTCTCCCGAATCAAGTTCAATTTCGGCAAAAAATCGCTTGTAACGTTTGATGAGAATTCCGGGTAAAAGAGGAGGATATTTGTAAATTAAGCCACTCATTAGATTTGAGATTTTAGATTTTAGATTCTTGAGTTTAAATTTAAACTATAACCCAATCCCGGGTTCCGAACTTTTGAAATAAGTCTGGGAGCTAACACAATCGGTCATCAGTTATCAACTATATGTTATTTATCTGCTTTTATCAACTCACTTGTTTCATCATTTTTAAATAGTAGATTGTAGATTGTAGATTGTAGATTGACGCATCATACCACGAAACGGCGGTTTGTAGTTAGGACGAATAGTCCCGATCGATTATTGAATTTCCGCAAGTCAGTAATATCGATAAAATTGGTATAAGCGCAATTCCCCCTAGAAGTTTTATGAGTTCGTGATATGATTCTCCCGATTCGCGATTAAAATAAGTGAATCCTTTTAGCATTAGCGTTTGTAACCATTTGTGTCCCAATTACAGAAGCCCTCTCGTTCCCTCGCAGGGATTGCCGGCATTGTCGCACTCGCCACTCTAATTAGCAAAGTCTTCGGCATGGTGCGCCAAATTGCGATCGCCGCAGCCTTTGGAGTCGGTGTCGCCGTCGATGCCTACAACTACGCCTACGTCATCCCCGGTTTCTTATTTATTTTGCTCGGAGGCATTAACGGGCCATTTCACAGCGCCATAGTCAGTGTTTTAGCCCGCCGGGATAAAAAAGAAGCAGCACCTTTAGTCGAGACTATCACCACCTTAGTCGGTGGCTTGTTGCTGTTGGTGACGATCGCTTTAATTATTTTTGCCGATCCGCTGATCGATTTGGTAGCACCGGGATTAAATAGAACAGCAGAAGGTTTAGAAATCAAAGCAATTGCCGTCCAGCAATTTCGGATTATGGCGCCGATGGCATTACTTTCAGGCTTGATCGGCATTGGTTTCGGCACTCTCAACGCGGCCGATATGTATTGGTTGCCTTCGATTAGCCCTTTATTTTCCAGCGTTGCACTTGTCGGCGGTTTGGGGTTTCTCGCACTGCAACTCGGAGACAAAATTATTCAACCAGAATACGCACTAATTGGTGGCTTAGTGTTAGCTTGGGGAACTTTAGCGGGCGCAGTTTTGCAGTGGTTGGTGCAACTGGTGGCGCAGTGGCGCGCGGGCCTGGGAACATTGCGTTTGCGGTTTAATTTTAAACGCCCCGGAGTGCAAGAAGTAATTAAGGTGATGGTTCCTGCTACCTTATCATCGGGAATGCTGCAAATTAACGTCTATACAGACCTATTTTTTGCATCCTACATCCCTCAAGCTGCCTCTGCGCTGGGTTACAGTGGCTTGTTAGTTATGACTCCTTTAGGCATCATTTCTAATGTAATTTTAGTGCCATTTTTGCCGATCTTTTCTCGGCTCACCGAACCCAAAGACTGGCCGGAATTAAAAGATAAAATTCGTCAATCTTTAGTTTTGACCGGGATTACGATGCTGCCGCTGAGCGCTTTAATGGTAACGCTGGCTGGGCCAATCGTCCGCGTGGTTTACGAACGCTATGCTTTTGATCGGTCAGCGTCGGAGTTTGTCACGCCGATATTGATGGCTTACAGTATTGGAATGTTTGTGTATTTGGGACGCGACGTTGTGGTACGGGTATTTTACGCTTTGGGAGACGGAGAAACCCCTTTTCGTGTCAGTATTATCAATATCTTTTTGAACGGACTACTAGATTATTTGTTAGTAGGAGCTTTTGGCGCACCCGGATTAGTTTTGGCGACGGTGGGAGTGAATCTTCTTTCGATGGTTATGCTTTTGTACTTATTAGATAAAAAGCTGGGTGGCCTGCCTTGGGGGCAGTGGAGTTTGACTTTTCTGGGGTTAACTTCTGGCAGTTCTCTAACTGCATTCGTTACCTTGGCTACTCTGCAAGCCTGTCAAAGAGTTTTGGGTACTGAAGGTTTGGTAATTCAATTAGTGCAGTTGAGTGTGGCAAGTTTTGTAGGGTTAGGAGTTTTTGCCGTGTTTGTCAGTCAGATGAAGTTGCCGGAAGTTGATATGTTTGTCGATCGCATTCGGGGGCGTTTTCGCAAATAAAATTGTCGGGGCGGGTTAAGGGCGAAATACCAGACACAACGCCCACAATCTGCGTACAAAACCCGCCCTTTACTTTACATTTTCCGCTGAAATTCCTCAAGAACATCCATCAATTGAACTTGACACTGCATCGGAATTAAATCTGCCAGTGGCACTTCCCGCTTGCCGCCGCCCAACTTGACTGGAATTCCTTGCAAAACTCGTTCAACTTTGTCAGCATCTAAATTGCCATCTTCCAGCATTGAATAAAGTTGTTGGGCAACAACGGTATGCAGGTGGGCGTCATTGAGATACAAATGCCACTTGGCAATGTCAATGTAGACATTTTCGCCGATTTCGGCTGCTAAGGATTCGATCGCCTGTGTAGTATTAGCCATATCAAAAAGCCGAAAGTTATTTGTTATCAATCAAAAGACTTAACAAATCGCCGCCAACTGCCTTCAGCCAGAATCTTTGGTGAGTGGCGAATAATCGGCGATCGCAAAATGGTAAATCGCGTGGGCCAAAACTACTAGAGCCCATCCACCCGTTACCGAAATTGCCCAAGGCCAATCAGCCTTTTGCAAATTGTGAACAAACCACAAACCTGAATTGGTAGCAGAAAAAAGACCGACGTGGATAGCAAAATTCATCCGGTCATCTAAGCGGCGGTACTCGGGATCATTGCGATCGGGTTTGCGGGGCCAACGAGGAGGCATAGTTTTTCACTTGATATTAGTAGTTCAGTGCCTATTTTAATCATAAGTGCAGCTTTTTTAATGCTGCATCCCTCTTTCGGCAGGAAACTTATGCCTCTACATTTTCATAGTCTCCAGACTTGCCGCCACTTTTACTCACCAGTCGAATTGACTCAATGGCGATCGACTTTTCCAATCCTTTAGCCATATCGTACAAAGTCAGCGCCGCCACCGAAACCGCCGTCAGCGCCTCCATTTCCACCCCTGTTTCTGCCTTAATTTTCACCGTCGCCCGAATTTGATACCCCGGCAACCCAGCATCCGGCATCACCTGCACCTCCACGCTACTCAGCGGCAGAGGGTGACACAGAGGAATCAAATGTGCAGTCTGTTTCGCCGCCATAATTCCAGCCAGCCTTGCAGTGCCCAACACATCACCTTTCGGCGCATTCCCCGCTTCAATCGCTGCAAAAGTCTCCGGCAACATCCGCACCCGGCCTGCAGCTACAGCTTGTCGCACAGTCGGCACCTTCGCCGAAACGTCCACCATTTGGGCTTCCCCGCTGTTGTCGAGGTGAGTTAGCTGTGCCACATCGGGCAATTTAGAAAAAGTTTGGGAAAGGTCTTGCATTATTTTGGTAATGGTGTTACTGTTAGATTCTGTGAGAAAAGAACTTAATCAATTTTAGATTAAATCTGAACTCAACAGGGGCTTGTAGCTTAGTTGGATAGAGTGCATGGCTACGAACCATGAGGTCGGGGGTTCGAATCCCTCCAAGCCCACTACTAAATGTTATGAATTTTGAGTTTTGAGTTTTGAATTAAGAAATTAATTCAACTCAAGATTCAAGATTCATAACTTTTTTAATTTGGTACGTTTACTGATTCAAAGCATAAATATCTTTGCCTCGACCGATCGCAAATTTCATCGAATGAGACAACCCCTTGCTCGACAGAGTAATAAAAACCAGCAAAGCCAAGCCAGCGAGTCCAGCCGCAAAACCAAACATATTTCTGTAGCCAACTTGTTCAGCAACAAAGCCTAAAGTCGGCCCTGCAATCGCAATTCCCAAATCAAATCCGCCAATACAAAGCGAAAACAAGCGGCCCCTTTCATAAGGTTCGCACCTGTCCGACATCAGGGTTACCATCATCGGCAAAACCGTACCGCCCGCGCAACCTTCAACCAAAGCTGCTATTAAAAAAGCACTGCTATTGTTAGCAAAATACAACAATAACATAGATACGGCATAACAGATTAAGCCGCCAGAAATAAACAAGCCGCGGCCGTATTTGTCCGAAGCCCGTCCCGTGAGCAACCGTATACCGAAACTGGCGATAGCCGCCGTAGAATAAAATAATCCAGGATTCAAATTAGCCTTGGTTTCTTGGAGAAACAAAGGCATAAAAGTGCTCAAAGTTCCAAATACTAAACCAACCACCAATAACACTAAAGCCGGAATCCGCACTCTCGGATTCCAGAGCATTTGCCAGTATTTTTGGCTATTTTTGTCCTGAGATAGCGAGTCCGAGAGTGTTAAATCTGCAAAATTAGGTTCCGCAATTTTACAGGTAAAAAATACAGCCATTGCAGCGAACGCCGCCGACATCGCAAACAAAGGAGTATAACCAACCCAAGCTTGCACAAATCCGCCAATAGCTGGCCCAACTGCTAAACCAATAGGATTCACCAAGCTCATGTAACCAATTAATTCGCCCCGCTTTCCTGGCGGCGATAAATCTGTTACCAAAGCGCTGTAAGCTGTAGTAAAAGCGGCGATACTAATGCCGTGAAAAACGCGAATAAGTAACAGTAAGGGGATAGATTGAGCTAGCAGGTAGCCCAAAGGGGCGATCGCAGCGACTGACGCACCTAGAAGCAAAACTTGTTTTCGCCCTCTGCTGTCGGCTATTTTACCCAATTGCGGCCTCGATAGCAAAAGTCCGATCGCAAATGCACCCATCACAAAGCCAATTTGCTGTTTTGTACCGCCCACAAATTGAACGTACAGCGGCAAAGTTGGCAGCAGCGAAGCCAAACTTGACCAGAATAGCAGCCCTGCGGTGAATAAAGTCAGCAAGCTGCGTCTGGGTTGGGGATCGATGTCCCTAAAAATATTCAAGATGCTAATTCCCTTTAAATCTTCTGAGTGCGCTCAAGCTGAGGTCGAGTGTATCTATATCATTGTGTTACAATTTCTTAATATTTGCAACAAAAAAACTTGATATTCTACTCACAGTCAACCGTGAACAGTCAACAGTCAACAGTCAGCATTCTTACCAATCAACCTCAGCCCTTTCCTCCACAACCCGGTGATAAACCCACTCGGTTTCCATCGCCAACTTCTGCCAACTAAATCGGCGTTCCAAATCCTCATAAGCATTGTCAACCAACCACCGCGCGTAACCCGGATTTTTCAGCACCTCCAAAATTCCCCAGGCCAAAGAATCCTGATTGTTTGCCTCAGTAACAACGCCAGTTTTACTGTGCACCACCACCTCTGGAAGTCCGCCCGCATTCGACACAACCACCGGCACCCTTGCAGCAAAGCTTTCTAATGCTACAATCCCAAAAGGTTCGTAAAGACTCGGGAAAACCGCGCAGTCAGCCACCGTCTGGAATTTGTCGAGATGTTCCTCAAACATGAAGCCAGTAAAATAACACTTATTCCAAATTCCTAAATTCCAAGCTAAGTGTTTGAGATGGTCTGTATTGCCGCCGCCAACAATTACAATTTTCGCTTTACCTCCCATTTCCCAAATTACTTTAGGTGCAGCATTCAGAAATACAGCAATGCCTTTTTCGTAGCTAATTCTTCCTACATAATAGACTATTTTTTCGTCGTCTGCCGCAAACTGGCGGCGGAAGTTCATCGCGTCAAATTCGTGCCAGCGGGGCTTTTTTTCCGACCTGATTCCGTTGTAAATTACCTCTATTTTGTTCCACGGAGTCGATAGTACCCGTTCGGCTTCCCGCCGCATATAATCGCTGCAAACAATTACCCGCCAAGCGTTGTAAGCGAGGTCGTTTTCCTTGGCGTTAATATAGCGCTGCCCTTCGTTGTGGATGCCGTTGAAGCGCCCGTATTCCGTGGCGTGGATGGTGGCAATTAGCGGTACTTTAAAAGTATGCTTGAGGGCGATCGCCGCATCTCCCACTAACCAATCGTGAGCGTGGATGATATCAAAGGGGCCTTCCTCAAGCATCAGTTTCCCGCCTTGGTGACCCATGCTTTGGTTGAGGTTCGCCACCCAGTGAAAAAAGTCCTTGGCGTGTCCCACAACCACGCGATGCACACGTATTCCTTCCACCACTTCGTACATCGGCGCATGGCCGAACTCTACTGTAATTAAGTGAATGTCGTGCCCCAGCTTCACCAATTCTGGATATAGTTCCGATACGTGGCGGGCGATACCGCCTACGATTCTGGGAGGAAACTCCCATGCCAATACCAAAATTTTCATCTTTCTCCCTCCAAATAATTTATATATCTTAATGTTTAGGATTAACAGATTTATTGTATAATAATCAGCCTCAAATTTGAGTCGATCGTAAGTTGATGCCCAATGCCTGACTTTTGGCAGCAACAAAGACAGAAAATCATGCCTAAACCTGGTTTTTGCACGAAATTGCTCGATCGCCATTGCTGCCAAAAAAACAGGTTTCCTCAAGATTTGAGCCACTGAAGCAAGCAATGGCGAGCTCGTCTACCCGCTTACCCTTTCTTCAAAATCGGCTCCAATTCGCGGCGAAAACTGGTCCAAGCAGCAACCGATGCAGAATTAGAAACAGCACCCTGACGCATCAAAATCGCGCCGTCTTCAAAGCCAACAATTCCGTAATCTCCCGATTTGGACATTCGATCGATCGCCGGTACGATCTCCCGCAACTGTCCCCGTTCCGCGCGAAACGCAGCCTGATACTGCTGCAACTGCCAGAGATCCGCAATTACATATTCCATCTTCACTGCCTTCCCCGCATCATTGCGGAGTTCAAACATCGGAAACCTGAGAATTTCCCGGCGACTTGACAAAATCGGCACAATAGTATTCGTTGCTGCCACGCTAGCATCAGCAGGAATTTGAGCCAACAGCGGCCGCACTTGCAAAACGTGCTGCCATTGTCTGACGAGAGGAACCTGCACCCAAGGATCGATCGCATCGGGCAAAATCAAAGAAAAAGTCCGATTTGGGTTAGAAGTGAAGGTAAAAAATAGCGACAAACAGATGCAAAACGCCCAAAAGCGGCGAAACTTTGAAGATGAAGGCAGAGGAAATAAAGCAGAAGGAAAACGCAAAAACATTCTTTCCTCTTTCACCATTCTATCTTCTTCCTTTTGACGCTGGGCCCACCAGAGAATCGCCCCATAAAAAAGCCCTGGAACCACAGTCATCGCATAGCGAATATTAATCGCCAGCACCGACTCTCCTTTCGCTAAAAATAGCTTCAGTAGCGGAAATCCAGCTATCATCCAAGACGCAGGCGCGAAAGCGGGAACCAAAGCTAATGGCAACCACTGACCAAGGAGGTATCTAATCTTACCAAAAAACGGCGTAAATAATTGAGCCAGCAACCGCCCGGGATTGCTCACCATTCCCCAAATAATTTCTAGAGTAGAAGCTTCATCTCCATCGGCATATTGACCGAAGCGTTCCATCATAAACCGCTGGGATATATCAGCAGAAAACAAAGGCATAATCAGATTGGTCAGGACGATCATATAACCAAAACTGAGTATGCAGACGGCTAAACCAGTCCTCGGGTAGCGCCGGCTCAAAATCAGGTAAACTCCGACGCCAAATAAAACAACTCCCCCATCTTCTCGCACGGCCAAAATTAAAGTTGCCAGAATCCCAAACAGCGGCCACCAGCGCTTCTCCATCGCCAGCAGCAAGCTAAAGACATACAGCGGCATTTGACAAATATCGTGAAAATTGCCCAAAGTCGGGCCGATAACCGCGTTAGCGCAGTAATAGCTCACAACAATTGTCGCCGACAGCCTCGGTTCCAGATAGTGTCTGGCGAGAGCATAGAGCACTCCTCCCGCCGCCGTAATTAAAGTCACCTGCAACACAGTCAAAGTGACGGGCGAGGGAAACAGCGAGTAAATTGGCAACCACAGCATTAGCGCGGGGGTGAAATGCTGCCCCAACCGATAGTAAGATACTTCCGGGAGCTGGTTTTGGTGAACCACATTAGTGGACAAAGCCGAAGAGAGGGAACTCTCAAACAAGTGACCCCGAGTGCCGTTCCAAAAAAGTTGATTGAAAATGCCTTGGTCGTAAGTAGCGTAAAAGCTGTAGTAGCGGTGCAGCGTCAGCAACAGGCACAGCACAAAAAAGGCGGCCGCTACTTGAACCACCACCCGCAGCGACTCATTTTTCTTCCATCTCAAAAATATCATCTGCCCGCTTGTAATGAAATTATCGGACAATAGCATAAATCTAAAGTAAGTATTAAATTAAAGTAGAAGTGAAATAACTCGGCTCGGCAATGCTCAATTATTTTCACCCGATCGAAAAGCTCAACAGCGTCCATCCAACACCCGGCACCAGTGGCACTGACTGTTCTCCCGAACAGCAGGTCAATTCCGCACCGCTTTTACAGCTTTTGCTGTTTGTAGACAAGCGTTCCTCTTCCCGGGAACAGACCAGACACATCCGCAAGTCCCTAAAGGATTTGAAGGCAGAGTGCGACTTTGAGCTTCAAATCATCGACGTAGGAGAACAGCCCGATTTAGCCGAACACTTTAAACTTGTAGCCACTCCCTCGCTGCTCAAAATTCATCCCGAGCCGCGACAAACTCTCGCCGGCAGCAATTTGATCGCCCAACTCGAACACTGGTGGCCCCGCTGGAAGCGTTCTGTAGAAGAATACGCAGCTCAGCAGCAGTCAGCCCCAGCACTTGCTGAAAGCCTGACTAACCCAAAACCCATCTATTCCGTTGCTTGCGCCGCCGAACTTGTGCAGCTTTCTGATGAAGTTTTTCGCCTCAAACAGGAAAAAGAACACCTGCAAGAGCAGTTGCAGTTGAAAGACCGGATTATTGCGATGCTAGCTCACGACTTGCGTAATCCCTTGACGGCAGCATCTTTGGCTTTGGAGACTTTGGAGTCAAGTCAGAAGGTGAAAGAGGGGGAAAAGTCGCGTTTGACACCGAGTCTGGCGGCTCATTTGATGAAACAAGCCCGCCGCCAAATCCAAATTGTCGATCGTATGATTACAGATATCCTGCAAGCAGCCCGGGGTACAAACGCTCAACTCCACATTGAACCAAAAAGAATTGAACTGGGGGCGATTTGTCAAGATGTAATCTTGCAGTTTCAAGACAAATTTCATGCGAAAAGTCTGAACTTAGAAACAGACATTCCCGCAGATTTGCCCTTGGTTTATGCCGATCCCGATCGCATCAAACAAGTCATGGTCAACCTGCTTGACAACGCCAGCAAGTACACCCCAGACCGAGGAACTGTTAATCTTTCCATTCTCCACCGCACCGCTTACAAAGTTCAAGTCAGCATTTGCAACAGCGGTCCCGGAATTCCTGAAGAAGATTGCGCGAGCATTTTTGAAGACAGCTTTCGCTTGCAGCGAGATAAATCAACAGACGGTTACGGCATTGGACTGTCTCTGTGTCAAGGCATCATCCGCGCCCACTACGGTCAAATTTGGGTAGATTCTATACCCGATAGAGGCAGTTGTTTTCACTTTACTCTGCCCGTCCAAAAATAAAAGTTAGCTGTCATTTGTCAGTTGTTCAGTAGCAACCGAATTTTATATTACAGCTCAACTTTTCCGCAGTGCAGTAATAATCTGTGCGTTTGCCTTGGGAAAAGTAAATTGGTCAATTTCGTCCAGTGTCACCCAGCGAATTTCATCGCATTCAATCGTTTGCGGTTCACCGCTGACGTGGCGGCAGTGGTGCACGTATAGTCTAACTGTAAATTTAGTGTAGTCGTGGTCAATTGTAATCAAGCGATCGCCAACTTCTACGACAATCCCCAACTCCTCCATAATTTCCCGTTTTATGCAAGCTTCGATTGTTTCCCCAGGCTCTATTTTTCCGCCCGGAAACTCCCAGAAACCCCCGTGCAGTCCATGTTGTCGGCGCTTGTCAATCAAAATTTGTTGGCGATCGTTCCAGATTGCAGCAACGCCGATAACTTTGTGGGCCAAAGGAGGAAGAGACATATTAATTGGGTATTGGGTATTGGGTATTGGGAATTTAAGAATAATATCAATAATTCTTCAATTATTTAATCTAAAATCTAAAATCTAAAATCTAAAATCTAAAATCTAAAATCTAAAATATTAAGCCCCCATCTTGCGAGGGGGGGCTTGACACTTGGATCACTTAAATGTTCAAAATCTACTAATCGTCCGAGCCGTGTCTCTCACTGGCTTGTAGGGACTTTTCAAAAGTCATTCGCTGTTCGGCATTTTTTAGAAAATAACCGCTAATCATAGCCGAGGCGAGCAATCTACCCAAATGTTCGCGACTGGTAGTCACTGTCACCCCGAAGTGTTCCGAAGGCAAATTCCCCAAAAGTCCAACAATATTTCGCTCCATTACTTGAAACACTTCGTGAGAAGTCGGCTTAGACAACTGAGAAACTGTGTCCGGAGCCATTGACTGCACGTATTGCCATAATAAGTTGGTATTTTCTCCGTCTTCTTCAAAGAATTCTGGGGATTTATTAGATGAGTTGCTCACGAGTACCTCCGTTTCAGACACAGCTTGTTATGTTAGACGCGGGCGGTTAAATTAAATAACCCTTATCTGATCGCTGCTGATCTTTATTACTAAGTAATTACTAATGTAGCAGGACAGTCATAGCAACCAAGTGGGCACAACCGAATTAAAAGCGGCGGTTTTTACGATTTTAGATTGGGGATTGCAAGTGGGGGGGGACCCGATCGCCAATCCCCAATCTACCTAGCTGGCTAGATAATCGTTGATATCTTGCTTGCGCTTGCGGAGTTTGGTCAAAGCTTCCCGTTCTATTTGCCGCACTCGTTCCCGACTGATGTTGAGACGATCGCCTATTTTTGCCAAAGTTAAGGTTTGCCCGTCTTCTAAACCGAACCGCAAGGCGAGCACTTCTCGCTGTTGCTGAGTCAGTTCCGCCATCAGGTGGTCTAAGTCAGTCCGCAGGGAAGATTGCAGGGCAAAATCTTCCGGGGTAGTACCCGTATCTTCCAACAAATCGCCCAACTCTGTATCTTGATTGTCTCCCACGCGCAAGTCCAGGGAAAGTGGCAGGCGCGCGCGATCGAGATATTCGCGAATCTGTTTGGGAGTCAATTCGAGCTCTGATGCCAATTCAGCAGCCGTGGCCGCACGACCAAGCTGTTGAGCAAGTTGGCGCTGAGCTTTTTTAATTTTGTTGAGCTTTTCGGTGATGTGGATCGGCAAGCGGATGGTGCGGCCTTTTTCGGCGATGGCCCGAGTAATTGCCTGACGAATCCACCAATAAGCATAAGTAGAAAATCTGTAGCCCTTAGTCGGGTCAAATTTTTCTACTCCCCGCTGCATCCCGATCGTGCCTTCCTGAATTAGATCCAGTAAATCTACGTTGCGCTTGATATATTTCTTGGCAACAGACACTACCAGGCGGAGATTCGCTTCCACCATTTGGCGCTTTGCCCTTTCCCCCTGCTCGATCGTCCGCTGCAACTGTGCCTCAGACAGCCCAACTGCCTGTGCCCATTCAGCCGCCGTCGGGTCGCGGCCTAACTCTTCGGCTAAAATATCTTTCTCCTGATGCAGTGCGGTTGAGCGCTGTACCTGTTTCCCGAAGAGTATTTCTTGCTCATGGGTCAACAAGGGAACGCGGCCGATTTCCCGCAAGTAAGCGCGAACAGAATCTGTATCTGAGGACTTAAGAGTTTTCATGAGCTTTTCCCGCTGAGGATCTGTGCCTCTAAAGGTTTGCGGTAGTCGCAAACCCCTAGCTTTAGCTGGGAAGGAAAGCGGGCGGGGACTTGCGCTTTCCTTCCATTTAAAGAGGCTTAATTTTATGGTAGCGAGCTACTACTCCCAGTCAGCACCATCTCAGGTTAGGTTTTGGTTGGGGCGTGCACAATACTACGTTATGTTAAGAATCTTAACATTTGTGAGAACACTTGGCTACACTTCTTCATATTTATTTCATACCAGCCAGGACTGTTGATACGAGAGTACCCGCTTTCCTGGCTTTATAGTTTGCATCAATGTAAACAACATCCGCCACATCTCAGAGGGGTAGATGGGGAGAGGGGGAGGAAACGCTGGGGCACAGCGCAAGTGAAAAATACAATTTAAATGCCCGCCAGCTTCATTTGGCGAGCGCACTCGGACCCAAGAAACCGGCCTTTTTACCGAATCTGCGGGCTGTAAGGAGGTATTTTGGTTGAAAAACCCGGTTTCAGGCCACCCGTCTGTCCAAGGGTATAAATTTGAAGTTACACATATTGATGAACCCGCCCTACAGATAAGGATTAATTAACAATTAAATAACAGATTTGAATTGCAGGCATTCGCTCTCCTATCTGGAAATGAATCTGCGTTTATCTGCGTTTATCTGTGGTTTCCCTATCAATCAAAAATTTATGCAATAAGTCTAATCAGTTCTTTGCCGTTGAGCTTCGTACAACATGAGGGCTGCGGCGATCGACACATTCAAAGATTCTACGCCACGACTCAGGGGAATTTGGATTTGTCGATCGGCCAAACTCCTCAATTCTTCCGACAAGCCAGAGCCTTCGTTCCCCAAAACTATCAGAGTCGGCACTCGCAAATCTACTTCCCAATAACTTAAACTGGCCCCGGCGACGGTTGCTAAAATTTGCATTCCTCGATTTTTATAGGCGGAGACTTCGGCCGTTAAATCTGGACTGACTGTCATTGGCAGCTTAAACCAAGCTCCTGCCGAGGCGCGCAGCACTTTGGGATGGTCTAAATCGGCGCTGTCTGCGCTCAGCAGCAAACCGTCGGCATTAGCAGCCGCAGCCGTGCGGACGATCGCCCCCAAGTTGCCGGGATCTTGGATTGTTTCTAGGGCTATTCCTAAAGTTGACAATTCTGCGGGCTCTGTTGCGGTGCGGGGTGCGGTGGCGATAATGCCGTCGGGTTGGACTGTAGTGGCGATCGACTCTAACACTTTTGCACTTACTAATTCTGTGCGATCGGCTAAATTACCAACTTGCTCCCAAAGTTTCTCGTGCTGATCCAGCCATTCGGGAGTGCAGCAAACCGTTGCTAGCGGGTATTTGGCAGCGCAAGCTTCTTCGAGCAAGTGCGTCCCTTCGAGTAAAAATAATTGTTGTTCCCTGCGTCCCTTCGAGCTGTGCAGCTTGCGAATTTCTTTAACTAGGGGGTTTTGAATACTTGTCAGCATTGTTTAATTCAGCAGAGCGAATGGGGTTATTGCCTTTACCGGGTTAACCCCAAACTTCCTTCTGCCTTTGGAATGCGGAACCCGGGACTTGAACCCGGAAGGCTTGCACCACATGAACCTGAATCATGCGCGTCTACCAATTCCGCCAGTTCCGCATCGGTCACGAATTACTACTTTGCCATAAGTTCGCGAATCTGTCAAGTGTTTTGGGGAATTTATTTTTTTCTGGGCTGCGAGTAATATTTTGCACAAATTACTGTTCGGGTTGAGAAATCCTTTAGTTTGGAGAATTTACTGTTAGCTAAACATCGCAAAACGCTGTGTAGTTGAGTAGGGTGCGTCAGATCGCGTCCCGTTATTAATAATCCACAAGCTTTGATCTGACGCACCCTACGGGATTTGCTGAAAAAAGGGGAATCTAATCGACCAAATCGGGGAAAACCTCGCGCACGGCCGGATGCACCAATCGGTGATTCTGCACGTTCAATCCTTTCGCCAAACTCGGATTCATTTCCAAAGCTTTAATCCCGTTATTTGCCAACTGCAAAACATAAGGCAAAGTGCTGTTATTCAAAGCTTGAGTCGCAGTCCAAGGCACTGCCCCGGGCATATTGGGCACGCCGTAATGCACGACTCCTTCCTCAACATAAGTAGGATTTGTGTGAGAAGTTACCCGCAAAGTTTCCACGCAGCCGCCTTGGTCAACGGCTACGTCAACAATCACAGAACCGGGGTGCATCTTCGCAACAAATTCGCGAGAAACCAGCACCGGAGCTTTTTTACCTAAGACCAAAACCGCACCGATTAACAAATCAGCATCGGGGATAACTGCTTCAATTTGCAAAGGACTGCTATAGAGGTATTCTACTCGGGAACCGAACAGAGTTTCTAAATAGGCTAGGCGATCGACATTTACGTCTAATATCTGCACTCTCGCGCCCATTCCTACAGCAATTCTGGCTGCTTCTGTGCCGACGATGCCGCCGCCCAAAATCACAACTTTACCCGGTCTTACCCCCGGTACGCCGCCCAAAAGTACGCCCCGGCCACCTTGCTGTCGTTCCAGAAACCGAGCTCCGAACTGCACGGCCAAACGCCCTGCAATAATACTCATCGGCGTCAGCAGCGGCAATTTTCTGTCAGGGAGTTCGACGGTTTCGTAGGCGATGGCCTGGACTCCGCTATTGATTAAATGCTCAGTTAATGTGCGATCGGCCGCCAAGTGCAAATATGTAAACAGCAACTGCTCTTTTTGCATCAGCGGATACTCAGCAGGCAGCGGTTCTTTAACTTTAACAATTAGTTCGCGATTCCAGACATCTGAAGCCTTTAAAACAATCTTAGCGCCTGCTTCAACGTAGTCCTCGTCCGCGAAACCGGCCCCAGCACCAGCATTCGTTTCCACAAAAACTGTGTGGCCTTTGTCCGAACAAGCCCGGACACTTGTGGGACTGAGCCCGACCCGAAACTCTAAATCCTTGATTTCCTTGGGGACGCCTATTTCCATCTATAACCTCTAATCTCAGGCATATGTAGATCGAATCTAACCTAAAAACCATCCCCAGCGGGACAATACTCTTGTAGATTTTAGATTTGGCAATCCGGCTGGGCTAGGAGAATTTTTGTGGGATTTTCCGCCAGTGCGATCGCTATTTCGCAAATCGATCATTTTCCAGACACTCGATCGTCTTTTTAGCTTGTTCCAACTGTAACTGTAGCTGTTGAATTTGATATTGGTAATTCTGCAATTCGGAATTGGTTTCCTGCAACGGAATTCGCACTGCCGTTTCCCCAGTATTTTTCCTTATTGCAACATCGTGATAGCCTAGGGACTGAAAGGCAAAAAATACGAGTTCCCAGTTATTGGCAATACAAAACTCATTGACTGCTTTCGCCACACCGTAAGGCATTACCTCGCATACCGACCAATTCGTGTAATCGTTAAAAACCATCATTCCTTCGGCTTTAACTTTTGTATAACCTTGCTGAATATCTTTGCATACACCTTGATATGCGTGGTCGGCATCGATATACATCCAGTCAAAATACTCATCAGGAAAGCTCCTTAAAATTGTCGAAGAATCGCCTTCGTGAAGCTCTACAGTTCCATTTTCTATCCCTTCTTGAACTAGACTTTTTTGTTTGTTGCTGATTTCTGCTTTGAATAAATCAAAATTATAATCGATCAAATGCAGCTTTTTGGGCTTGGCAATAGCCATAATTTTTTCGGCAAAGCGCCCGTATTGAGTTCCCACCTCAGCCACCACACTATTTTTAGGTAGATATTCCAATATCTTTAATCGACTTTCAACAAAGCGACAATTCTTAACGTGACAATCTTGAAGCCTTGGGGCCGAAAGCAGGAAGGGATTGTCATCTAAATTATTCCACTTCTCGTTATTCCAGTCCTTAGTCGCTTGTAAAAATTTTTTCTTGTATTCTATAAAATCAAACATATTATTCGGATGATAATAGAACTCGAAGCCTTGAAAAAATATCTAATCAATACCAAGCATTTTGTCGTGAGTACCTACGTCCTTTTGTCAATTTAGAAGCAATGACTAAAGTCCTTACTACATTTTTGTTACATTTTTGACATTTGGGCAATTTGGTCTATCACAAAAAATGCCCGGGTAATTCTCTGTGATTTGTGAACGATATTTTTATAGGGGAACCCCTGATGATGTACAGAAGGAGAAAAAAGAAATATTGACTTTGACAATCCTGAAAGGATGACTCTTTAATTTTAAGTTAACGCTATTTAAGTTTAAAATACATTAGCGTTTAATAGATGTGATTAAATAATAGCTGATAGAGATTCTGCTGTCAATATATTGTATCGGTCACTTATAATTTAACAGGCTTGCACTCCGCGGGTCTCAAAACAAATGCCACGAATACCTACCTTAACATTCGATCGCGGAACGCTACTGCTACACCCGCCGCCCAAAGGCAGAGACTGGGTGGACTTTGCGACATGGGACGATCGCGTGGAAAAATACCGGATTCGAGCCATTCACTACCGCCCGCTGGTAGAATGCCTCCAAGCCGAGTGCATTCACTTCACTGACGAAGCTAGGGGATACGAACTACTCGAACTCGTACCCAGCGTGGAAATGCAGCCTTACCCACATCAAGAACAGGCCCTCGCAGCTTGGCAGGAAGCAGGAAGCCAAGGAGTAGTCGTCCTCCCTACCGCTTCCGGCAAAACTTATCTGGCGCAATTAGCCATGCAAGTCACTGGTCGCAGTACATTAATTGTAGTACCAACTCTCGATTTAATGCACCAGTGGTACGCTAATTTAAAAGCAGCTTTTCCCGAGATCGAAATCGGATTGTTGGGCGGAGGTTCGCGGGACAAAACGCCAATTTTAGTGGCAACCTACGACAGTGCAAGTATTCATGCAGAAACCTTGGGCAATAAATACGGCTTGCTGGTTTTTGACGAATGCCACCATTTGCCAACAGACTTTTATCGAGTAATTTCCGAATATGCGATCGCGCCTTTTAAACTCGGACTCACAGCTACACCCGATCGCACAGATGGCCGCCACAGCGATTTGCATTTCCTCATCGGCCCGACAGTATTTAGCAAAAGACCCGAAGATTTGGCAGGCGATGCTTTAGCCGACCATAAAATAGTTCAAATCATGGTAAAACTGTCAACAGAAGAAACCGACCGCTACGCCGAATTAATCAACATTCGCAACGACTTCTTAAAACAGTCTAACATCAGAATATCCAGCCTGGATGGTTGGAAACAGTTTATCATGGCAAGCGCGCGATCGCCCTTGGGACGGCGCGCCATGCTAGCCCATCGCCAAGCCAAAGAAATCGCCCTTTGTACCGAAGGCAAACTCCGAATCTTAGCCCAAATACTAGCAGAACACTCTCCCCAGCGCACCCTAATTTTTACCGGAGACAACGCCACAGTTTACCGAATTTCCCAAGAATTTCTCATCCCCACAATTACCCACCAAACCCCAGTCAAAGAACGCCACGAAATCCTCGATCGCTTTCGCAGCGGCGAATACAAAACCCTTGTCGCCTCCCACGTCCTCAACGAAGGAGTTGACGTTCCTGATGCCAGAATTGCTATCATATTGTCAGGTACGGGCAGCGAACGCGAATACATTCAGCGATTGGGTCGAGTTCTCCGCAAAAGCAGCGATGTAAATAAGTTAGCAATTCTCTACGAAGTCGTCACCGAAGACACCAGCGAAGAAAGAACTTCTCAACGCCGCAGAGGAGGAATGCAGCCTCACAAACCCCAACCACAAACACAAATAGAACCGCCAAAGCCAGAATATCAGAAATTAGAAACTGTCAAACCAACACCCATTTACGGAGTCAACCGAGAGACAACCAAAAAAGCAGCAGAATCACCCGCCAAATGGGGAGAAGACAATGATGAAATTCCCTGGTAGTAAGCCTAAATAAGTTAGTTGTGGGATGGGTAGTCTTAGCGAAAAGATGGCTAGATAATTAAATCAGTCCTAGGTCTATTTAAAAACTACAATCTACAATCGATTTACGGAGTCAACCGAGAGGCGACTAAAAAGCAGCGGCATCGCCAGCAAAATGGGGAGAAAAAAATGATGATTATAAGGAAGATTGAAGATTGCCAAAGTAGAGTATAATCTCAATATCCACTAATTTACTACATTACTAAAAATGAGCGAAACTGCACAAATAACTAACTTTAAAGTCTTCCCAAAACATACAGGAGTTTGGGAGGGAGACTGGACAATACTCGATGCCGACTGCAAGGAAACCGTGCGTTTTACAGCAGTGTTAACCCAGAAAATAGTTGACAACGAGTGGAGGCAAACTAACGTTCAAACTTATGCCAATGGCAAGAGTGAAACCCAAAATTTTGTGGGTCATGTTGTCGGTGAAGGGCAAGTGCAAATTGAAAGTCCAGACTCGGTTTTTTCCAACTACAAGACACTAGCGACAGAAGTGGGAGATAATTTGATAATTTTTCAAATATGGGACAAAGCAACTGGCATTCTGAGGGCGGTTGAAACAATCAATCTTGTCAGTTCGGATCGCCGAATTAGGACGACCCAAAGCTTGACAGAAGAGGGAAAACTTAGGGGAGTTATGGTGATTGTTGAACAAAAAATTGAGTAAAACTTTTCACTGCTTATGCTACCCACTGATTTATTAAGTCACCGCCAAAACGGGGAATCAATCGTCCCGCTACGCCTCAAGATAGATGCTAAAAACTTAGAAGCAGCTAAGGAAATGATCGACTGCTTCCAAGAGTCGATCGGCAAAACCCAAGGCGAACTCGACGGACGCTTGCTAGAATTAGAAGGCGACAGCCCAGATTATCGGCTGAAACGGGGATTAGCGCACCTGCTGAAAAGCGGTTTCTGCACCTTGGAAGTCATCAGTCCCCTAGAACCCTCAGAGTTGAGACAGCGGGTTTTTGCATTGTCGGCGCGATCGACTCCCAGCCCTCAATCCACCCAATTAACCCTGGAAAAAGTAGCAAGTGAACTCAGCCAAGAGTTAAACAGAGAAGTTTTACCCAGCGAAATCACTACAGGTTTATACGCGGATTTAAACGAAAACAAAATCCTCACTGAGTTTAATGCACCAACACCCGAAAACTTGCTTCACAAATACAATCTTTCTCAAGTTCAAGGCATATTTTACCGAGCAAGTCAAGTCCAATTAACCGCCCACCGCAACGATCCAGGAGAATACAAACTCTTATTTCGCTATCTGAAACTATTTCAATTAATGACTTACATCGAAGGGGATGCAGACCACGGTTTTACACTGACAATAGACGGCCCTACAAGCTTATTCAAACCCAGCACCCGCTACGGCTTAGCCCTGGCGAAAATGCTGCCGGCACTGCTGCACGTCACCAAATGGAGTATGCACTCGACACTGCACACAAAAGACCCTTTTAGCGGCGTTTTGAAAACAGGTAAATTTACCCTCAATTCCGACTGCGGTTTAGTCAGCCACTATCCTCCTGGCAAGCCTTATGATAGTATGTTAGAAGCGGCATTTGCTGAAAGATGGAATTCCACAAAAACCGAGTGGCAACTAGAGCGAGAAGTTGATTTAATTCCGATTCCAGGTAGTGTGATGATTCCCGACTTTCGGTTGGTGCATCCCGACGGGCGAGTATTTTTATTAGAAATAGTTGGCTATTGGCGGCCGGAGTATTTGCAAAAGAAATTTGCACAAGTACAGAAGTCTGAATGCGATAACTTGATTTTAGCTATTTCCGAACGCCTGAATTTAGAAAAAGCCGGGGTGAATGTAAATGAGGTGCCTGCAAAAGTAGTCTGGTTTAAAGATAAATTGCTGCCCAAATCAGTCCTGGAAGTCCTTGAATAGTTAAGTTATTCTGCATTTAAAATTAACTTTTAGGGCGCTGCTCAAAGCCCACCCCACAAGAGTTTAAAGAAAAATAAATCTACTGTTTTCTGTCTCTCTCTGCGCCCTCTGCGCCCTCTGCGGTTCAAAAAAATCCTCCTCAAAAAACCTCGCACATTCCCAGCTATACTAAAATGAGAATATCGCCGAATCCTTGCCACCGCTTACTCTCACCCTAAAATTGATTGAAAAATGGCAGACACAAGTATTGTCGAAAGAATCAAAAAGCTTTTAGCCCTCGCCACCTCATCCAATGAAAACGAATCGACTGCGGCAGCCGAAAAAGCTTCCCTTTTACTGGCACAGTACAATCTCAGCCTCGCGGATTTAGGGCCAAATCACCAAGAAGAGATTGACGAAAACTCAGTTGAAACAACATCCAAATTTGTCACTTGGAAAATGATGCTGCTTTCGGGAATTGCCGACGCTAACGGTTGCAATGCCATGCGAAACACTTATACGGGCAGTATGTTTTTGGTGGGAACTTCTACAAACCTGATTGTTTGCAAACATCTGTACGAGTATTTGAGTTCGGCAATTGAAAAAAGAGCCAATTACCGCAAAGGAAACGGGAGGGGATTGGCGTATCTGAATGCTTTTCGGGTTGGATGCGCGACGAGGTTGAGACAAAGATTGTTGGAACAAAAACAGGAGATGGAAGAGTCGGGGATTCCGGGTTCGGGGGATGTGGCGGCGACTCCAGGCATTGTAGTCCGATCGATGTTTGAGAAAAATCAACAGGCGATCGCCGATTATCTAGAGGGCCGAGGGGTTAAAATTAGAACGAGAACAGATTCTCAAGTCAGCAGCGCGGCGGGTTTTAATTCGGGGTATGAAGTGGGCGACAAAATTAGTTTGCACAAGCAAGTGCAGCCGCAAGGGGATCTGAAACAACTTAATGAATGTCTTTGAGTAGGGCGTGCGATCGTGAAAATCAGCTTCCTAGGTGTAATAAACTAGGGTTATTTTGTCTGTAGTGCGTAATGATTGCTACATTAAGGCTTGATTTCTTTCGAGTGCTTTCTTCAAATACTCGATGGCTCTTTTGAGATTTTCGATTTCTTTCTGATTTTTTTCTTTGTTAAGAAGTAGGTCGTCAAGTTTGTCCTCAAGGGAGCGTATGGCGAGGCGCTGTTCTTTGAGAATTTCTTGAGCCTTGCGGATGTCTTTTTGAATGACAACAATCTCGCGCATCACAACTTCTAACTTGGCTGCTTGGATTAAAGCGGTGTCGGGAGATTGACTGAATAAAGCGCCAACACCAACTCCCGCACTAGCACCTAGAATTGAACCGCCAGCAACAATTACGACCATTCCGCCGGCCATTCTGAAGCCACCTGCACCAATTAACAAAGGATTTATGCCGCCTTTAATTGCTTTGATGGTTTCCTTGTAGTTCGATTTAAAGCGGTCAACAGAATTTACATCAATGTCTAGTTTTCCAGCAAAAAACTTTAGCTTACTGGTAAGTCTTTCTTCCTCGGCAATTTTCAAATCTTTGAATGCTTCATCGCGGCTATCCCCCAATGAGTAATAGGCTTGAAATAGTGTTACTTCTAATAACACTAGACGCCTAGTAAATTGATTGTTAGGACAGATGAGATGGGATTCTACGAATTTTTTGAGTAATTGAAAATTAGTAATTAATTTCAATGACCTGTCATCTGGAGTTTCAGGTGAAATTTTGCTGTTCAAAAAAAGTGTGGTTGACTTTTGCCACTTGCTTAACCACTCTTGCTTTAGGGACTGTTTATCATAATCCGATTCCCTGTCAATATCATCTTGCACCAAGTGGTACTGATAGCTGAACATAATTCTGGTTTCTTCCAGAGTCAGTCCCAATTCTTTTATAGCTAGGGAATTCTCTTCGATCGACGTTTCTGTTGTTTCAGGAATTTTCTGCTGGACATTATCACTTGCACAGGATTCTTCTGTAAGAGTTGGCGTTGCCGATTTAGAGATTTTTTTGTAAATGTAATCAACAGCCTGTTGAACTTTTTTTATTTCTTCGGCATCTTTCTCGGGAATTTCAATGTCGAAATTTTCCTCGAAAGCCAAGATTAGCTGTAGTGCATTTATATCGACACTATTTACAAAATTTGCTCTCTTATTAGCGTTATTATCGACTCCTAAGTTTTGGGAAAACTTAGTGTTGACGGTGACTTCAGTTGCCTCAATTTGTAGCTGATTGGCAACAAGCGCTTTGACTTTTTCATAAATTCGCTCTTTGACGTTTTCTTCTTCCGATTTATCTCGGACTCTGAAATAGTAATAGAGATTAGCAACAGCCAAATCAGATGCTTTTTCCAAATTAGACGCTACTAAACTTTTATGACCCGCTATTTCTCCTTGCTCAATGATATAATGTTCGTAATCTTCACGCTGCTGCGGATCGAGCATTAATTCCAGTTGAGTGCGAAGCGCATAAAAATGAGACTTAGGTCTCAAATTTTCATAAAATAACTGTTCATCCGGTATTGCTGAAGCTGTTGTTGCTGATTTTTTATCACCGCTTGATGAAAAGTTTGCATTAGTAAAATCTTTACTCTGTAACTGTTTTAGCTCACTTTCGGGCAAAGCTTTAGTCCATTCAATCTGATTAAGCCAAATGTCTAAGGCAGCTAAATCGTGATTGTGAATTCGGGTGATTTCTGGGAATAGAAAATCTAGTTCGTCGTCCGAGTCGCAGCCAGCAATTACTTTTAAGCCATCTTGACGGATTTGTTGTTGAAGTTGAGAAAGCCGATCGCCCGCAGCACCAAATTCATTTTGCACCTGATACGTGCCGATAATACTTTGCTCGATCGCCCAACTGCACTCTAACCGCCGCAACTGTCCCGCCGCACAAGTTTCTTCTAATAAATGCGGATTTTTGTAGTCTGCTAAAGCCTGAAACAACATCCCCCGCGAGGCATTAATTTCAGCATTGCGATGGTTAATGTCTTGAAATTGCAAAGCCGATCGCATTCGTTGAATTGCTTGATTAAATAACCCGTAAGCCCGCACTAAGACTAGGCGATGGTTCTCAAATTTTATATCTGCAACCACTTCGGAAATTAATTGCTTAATTTCCGCGCCTTGACCTTTCAAAAGTTGTTCTAAATTGATGAAACCATTTTCAACTTTAACTTCCAGCCTCTCTACCGCTTTTTTTAGTTTCAATGTCTGGTGCAAATTGACCGCTGATAAGGCTACCCCTGCGAAAGTTCCCACACCAATCACGGCTGTTGTCGCTTGCAGCACCCCCAAAGTGGCTTGGACGCCTTGAAAGCCCATGTGCATTTGCTGCATCTGTAAACCGCCCATAACGAACTGCATGGGAGACACTAAGGGCGATAGTGGGTTGTTGTTGAGGGCGGCGCCAACGGCATGGGCTACGAACTCTCCCGTTGCTGCATCCCTCGCCATGCCGATCGGCACTCCAGCAGATGTAAAGACTTGTGCGTACTTGCCAGCCTCGATCGCAGCCTGTACCGCTGCGGGAAATACAAAGTTCATCATTACTTTTTACCCCGGTAGCATACCCAAGAATAACTTATCTATTATGATATGTTAAATAAAAAATTATTACTAAGCGCCGCAAATGGACACTTCGCTAATTAGTTCACAAACGGTAGAGCTTGTTTCGCTGCTGATAGGCCAAAAACTCCGTAAGGAGGATATTACTCCCCCGATCCTGTTTCTGGCGGGGCTGATAACGGTGTTGGTGGGAGTCATCTATGCTGATAGCGCTGTTAGCGCTGAGGAAACGCAGCATTTGCGGACAACTTTGACGGAACTTATCCCCGCTAACCACAGTTTGCGCCCATTAGCAATGCCGATGGTTAAGAGTGTGCGGGATCATCAAGTTTATAAGAAAATTAAGGAGTTGCTGGCGCTGACAGGGTGTTTTTTTGAAGCCGAAAAACTGCTACTAATTAGTTTTGGCTATCAGATGTCGGCCGCAGATGGATCGATGCACGATCGCGAAAAGCAGTATTTGACCATCATTGCCAACAAACTCGGAATCGATGGGCGATATTTGACTGTTTTGGAAGCGAGTTTTAGCAGTCAGGCGATCGCAGATACAGCAGCTTTAGCAGAAGTGCACAGGTTACTCGATCCCGCACAATTTCAATCTCTCGATTCTATGTTTGTCCGTGCTGCCAGTCACATTATCGGACATTTACCAGCACAACTGAAACACAAAACAAATCAAAAGCAGTCAGTTTCGTCCTATCAGGAGTTGAAAAAGTTTCAGGAGTATCGGCAACAACTGAATGCTGTTTGTGAAAAACTAGGTTTAACTCTACAAGAGTATCGGCAACAACTGAATGCTTTTTGTGAAAAACTAGGTTTAACTCTACAAGAGGGAAGCGATCGCAACGTGCTATCTCCTACTTTAGCAGAAGAAATAACCAAAGTATCTCAGAGATTGCAATCTCCCTGTTTTCGCGTAGCTGTTGTCGGCGAATTTAGTAAAGGTAAATCAACCTTACTCAATGCTTTACTTGGTGAGAAAATACAACCTACTCGGGCTCTTCCCTGTAGCGGTACTGTGACTATTTTAAAATATGGTTCCCAGCGCCGGGTCATTTGTCGCTACAAAGATAAAAAAAGACCAGACGAAGAGATTTTACCGGAAGAATATCAAGAGAAAGCGAAGATTTCCAAAAAAGCTGCTTCTGGTTCTACGGATAAGACACCCAAGTCGGAAATTGCAGAAATCGTTTTTGAGCATCCCGAATTAGAGTTGTGTCGCAATGGAGTAGAAATTATTGATACCCCCGGATTGAACGAGGCAGCAGAACGTACACTGGAGACTGAGCAAGTGCTGAAAAAGGCTGATGCAGTTATTTTTTTGACTAATGCTCAGAGTGTTTTAACGGAAACTGAAACAAAGTTTCTTTTATCCTTAAAAAAAGGACTGAATTATGGTAAGGAAGACGAAGGTGTAAAAAATATTTTTATTGTTGTAAATTGTTTCGATTTGCTGCAGACTGAAGAGGATCGCAAGGAGGTAGAAGAAAGGGTGGAAACAATTGTTAATGTGGAAAACCAAATTATTGCAGGGGGAAACAGGATTCATTTTATTTCTGCTCTATTTGCATTAGAAGCGATTTTAGCAGGGAATGAAAATGATGATTATCTAAAAGCTTTTCATGGGTTTACCGATTCGCTTGAGAAGTTTCTGACAGTTGAACGGGGGGCGATCGCACTTCAGCAGTCCGCCGCCGGAATTAAGCAAATCATTGACACTGGTTGTGAGGAATTGAATCAATGGCGGGAAATGTTAGAGGAAAAATTGACAGTTGATCAAGGAGATAAGCAGAAAATATTTGAACAAATGGCGGAAGTGAGCGGTCGCGAAGTTAAAATTAGATTTTTAGCTAATGAATTGATGGAGAAATCTTTAGAAGAAGCTATTGAATCTTGGAATGAATGGGTGGAAGGATTGGGAGAACGTTTGCTATTAAAGAGTCATCGCTGGACTTCCGAACACGGACACATCATGAGTCAAGACAAGTTGACTAAAGATTATGCCGATCAATTCGTACGAGACATCACCAAAGAAATTGATGACTGGGGCAATCAAAAAGTACAGTCTATTTTAAAACAAAATATGGGAGTGCTAGACAGCCAAATCGGTGAAGATATTGATGCAATACGGCAAGAATTTCGACAGTTTGACCAGCAACTCAGCACTAGCCTTGTTACTCAATTCAATAACCTAGCAACAGCAGGTAGCTTAGGCGGAATTGGCAGCAGTGGAAGCGGAATAGCTTCATCAATTGGCGAGATTGAGGATGGCGGATTTTTTGGGGGTTTGGGAATTGGTGCAGCAGTTGGTGCTGCCTTGCTATTTTTTACAGGACTTGGTTTTATAGGAGTTGTTTTGGGTGGCTTAGCCGCTGGTGCTGGTGGCGGTTTGGGCTGGAGTTTTTTAGATGGCGATGCTGTTAAAGCTCAGATTAAGGAAAAAGTTTGTGAGTTAGGCTTTGAGAAATTTGGCGAATCGGCAGAGTCTATTTTTGAGAAGGTACAACAAAGAATTATTGCAGTATTTGACGATCGCGCTGATGCGAATAGCGATGCGATGTCAAAAGCTATCTCGCTGTGGGAAAATTTATTAGAACAGCAGGAAAAGCGCGATCGCCAAAATCAAGCAGAATGCGAGTCCCAAAAAGTGTGGCTGGCTGAAAAACGTCGAGAACTCGAACAAGTACAAAATCAAATTCAAACAATCTTAAATCAAAGCGATCGCTAATTCAATGAGTAACGGGTAAGCGCAAAAAAACCATAGTACCTTGTAAATACTATGGTTTTGTCGCATTGCGTGACAGCCAATAGTCCCACCGGCGCGAGTTAAAGTTTTCCCGCTGTCACGCACCCTACGACTGATATCTTGCACAGAGTACGAGCGCCCTCAATCAATCAATCAATCAATTCCGCTTCTTCAAAAATCTGTCTAGTCGTCAACTCCAAACCAGGCAGCAACTCATCCACAATTAGTGTATTATTCGTATAAACTTGACTCAAACCATCGGTCAAAAAACTTCTAATTAAAATAGCCTCTGGATCAATCACCCAAACTCGCGGAACTCCCGCCGCCAAATAATTTTTTGCCTTCTCTTCAAATTCCTGCATCGTTTGACCAGGAGAGATAATCTCAATCACCAGTTCCGGAATTGCAGGACAAGCTTCATTTTGCCGCCAACTTTTCGGCAGACGTTCATAAGAAATGTACGTTAAATCGGGAACAGGTACCCAATCTTTATCCTGACGTTTTAACAAAATTGCCCATTCTGGAAGCACTCGCCCGCGTCCTTTACACCATACACGAATCAGGCGACACAAAGCTCCCTGTAAACTGGAATGAAAAAATTTTGGAGACACTTTCGGAACTGCTTCACCATCTACAAACTCACAATATATATCTCCGTCGGGCAAAGCTAGAAATTCTCCTAAAGTGAGTTTGGTTCCCATGCCTACCATGACTCCCAGCTCTCTCGCTAATTAATTCAAATATCAATTATACAAAGTTTCCCAATATTCCTAGAAGTGCGATCGCCCTTCTCCCTCTATGCCAAAAGTGGAACAAGCGTCCCGCCTGTGAATTTCTGTGAATTTCTGCGCCTCAAAAATCAAAATCCCAATTCCCCAAAAACAATAGCAGGGCCGGCCATCCAGCCGCCCCACCTTCCCCAAAAGCCCCAAAACCATTCACTTCAACCAGGCAGGATGAGCCATTAAAGCTGCAAACGGCTGCACTCCTCGCAACTGATTTGACAGCGGCAAATGCCCTCTCGGCGCGCTCAAATCCCAGATAAACTCTTGCGGGTAGCGCGTCCAATTATTCCCTTTTTTCCAGCCAATTAGCGGCCACAATTTATCCCAATTCTTCCCCGAACTCAGCCAAATTTCCCGCTGCACTGAAAAGCCAAATTTGCCTTCAGAATGAACTTTCCACAGCGTATTAATTGTTTGCAAATCCGCCACCGGCAAACTCTCAACTTGTGTAAAATACAGCCACTTTCTCTGCAAAGCTGTATCACCCGCCAATTCACAAAGCTTGTCTAAAGTCAAGCGATCGGCTTCTTGAAATTCCTGTAACGCCAATAATTGTTGCAGCGGAGTGTAATCAATGTTAGAGTCCGATCGCAGCGGCACAAGCCCAGTCGGAAAATTCGCTTGCAAAAACTCCGTCGCTCTCGGAGAATTAGCACTGTAAAGAATTTGGTAAGCCTTACCCATTACCGCAGTCGGTGCATCTGACTTGCGCTCTAATAAAAATTCCATCAATACATCCCAACCGGAATCTGCTATTTGTTGTTGCAGCAGTTGCAGTTGAGTTTTTTCCGAACCAGACCTCAACTGAGAGCGGAGTTCGGCTGTATCGGCCGCCGAGTCTAGAGGAGAAGTAGAAATCGAGTCAGTCATGAGAAACTATCAGCTATCAGCTATCAGCTATCAGCGATTAGCTGAAGCCCTGGTTTTCCCCCATTGTACAATGGTACTGACTCCGATTCACTTCTCTGTACTCGGATGCCTGCGCGCAACGCCGCCTGGTTTAGCCTATCGCCCCCACCCTCTTCGCCAATGGCAGCAATAGCAAATAAGTCTACCATCTGAATTTTACGATCGATGCCATGTCAAAGAGTTTTTCTTGAACCTAGTCGTCCACGATCGAAACCCATGCAGGGAAGGAAGGCGGAAAAAAGTTTATGTCATATTCCGAGTCTTCCCACTCTTTGACCCAAAGCGGCACGGCGCCGGGGCTAGGAGTTGCAGAAAAGGTGCGTTCTTTCGCTTCGATCGAGTGAAATAGCTGTTTTAAAGTATCTCCCCGATCCAAAGCTTCGCTGAGGATGTCGTCCAACTCAGGATCTACCCGTTTGACGCGGTTTTTGTCCTCCTCCAGCCACAGAAGTTTCAAAGACTTCAGATCTCTGGGACTGAGGATGCTCTTGTAGTACACGCGCTTAAGGGTCGCTACGGGTTCCAATGAGCGTTCGATCCGGCGAATTTGCTGAACTCGCAGGTAGTGCCATTCCGCTAAACGCTTGCGTTCCGAAGGCGGGAGGGTTCCCTTCCCGGCTGCGTGTTTGTAGTCGTATTTAATCAAACTGCAAGCCATATTGGCTAGCAGGTGAATCAACTGTTTTTCTTTGGGTGTCGCCTGACGCCGTTCCTGGGTTCGTGTCAATACACGCTGTCTGCGGGTAGTTTCGAGAGTATTTTCCATTGGGTTTTTACGATATCAAATACGATTGTGCCAGATCCGAATCCCGAACATCAGAAGGTAAGGAAGTTGATAGCCGGGGAAACTCCACCGACAGACTCGCCTTACCTGTTTATTTTCCCATTCCCCGTTCTCTGAAACTGACCCCTACCCCCGGGATTAGGTAGACTGATATTGGGATCGAGTTTTAACCGCCTCGATCAGAGGCGGTTGCGACAACAAATGCCACCACAACCACAACCACAACCGCACAAGAGCAAACCACACAAGAGCGCCAATTATTTCCTAGCCTTTACCCGTTTTTACCTCTTCTGCCTCCCCATCCTCATTCGTTCCAGTGTAGTTAAAGTCGGGACGACTCTCCCAAGCCGTCAAACTGCTGGCTGATGAATGTTGTGGGGCGAGCGGGGAAGCGCTGGCGCTGCCTGCCTGGAAAAAGCCGAAGCCAGCCGAGGCAATTACCCCTAATACTAAGATGCTGTTTTTCATGTTCGATGACCCTGATTTCCGTAGATTGACACTTTTTGGCTAACCCGATCTGTCAGAAATGGGTTGATGCAATAGCCCACTTGTCTTCTGATAAATCTGCCTGCCATAATCAATTCAGACAGGCACACCCGCTTGCGATCGGAAACGCCGGAAGTGACGTGTTACTAACGTCCACGATCATCCATCAACCCGAATTTTTTGGGTAGTGGAGCGAAAGCCATCAGGGCGTCGATCCATCAGGGAGTTATGCCATCAGGGTGCTAATCCATCGGGTAGTTAAGCCATCAGGGCGCATCTTCTACAATTAGCCACCGACTTAACTTTTATAGTTGAGTAAGTGGTTAGCCGGGTACTGACAAAGCCTTTAAGAATTAAACTTTTTGTGGATGCATCCTGAAAAGTTTGTTCTTTAGGAATCCCCGAACGCGAAAGCCCGGGGAAAGTCAGCAGCATGGAATTCCATGCAATCTAAGTCAACTAAAAAAACGCAGATTAACGATATCTCCCACTCAAGCAGTCCTCAGCAAAACGCTGGGGTTTTTTATTGGCAGCCATTCTTCAGCGTTTTTCTCTAGCATCCGGCAGGCGGAGCTGAAGGCAGAAGGTAGACGGCGGTGTGGTTATGAGTTTCCCTGCCAACATCATACCACCGGGTGATATTTAAAGTATTATTGTAAAAAAATGTGAAAAAAAAGGGCGTTTTAGCGTTCTTAATCCGATCGAGTGAAAATTCATCAATTATGTGAACGAGTGTAAAAAATTAAGTGGCGGGCTACAATTGGGCCGATCGTAGGATTTGGGGCGAACGCTTGCAAAGATACGGTAAAGATTGACACGGAGAAAGCTGAGCTAGTAGACAATAGAGAAAGAGGAACAAAAATTTTCCACCATAGTAAGCTGGCAATAATTCCACTTTGTAACCTTTCGATCGCACAGCATAGGGGCGTAAAATCTTGATGAATTCCCAGATGACAGCAGAAGTCAACTCAACGTACCACTATCAAGTCGGAGGATATTTGCCTGCCGGTGCGCCCACCTATGTCAGGCGATCAGCAGACAGCGAGCTCTACGAAGGACTCAAAGCCGGAGACTTCTGCTACGTGTTGAGTTCGCCACAAATGGGCAAGTCCAGCCTGCTAGTGCAAACGGCCAAAAGGTTGCAAGCCGAAGGTACAGTTTTTGCCGCCATCAACTTGAGAAGCATCAGCAGCCCCGATATCTCTCCCCAAAAGTGGTACGCAGGAATCATGTACCGCATGGCAAGCAGTTTACACATCACAAACAGGTTTGATGCCATCAAGTGGTGGAACGATCGCGAACTGCTATCGCCGGTGCAGCGATTGGAGATATTTATCGAAAAAGTTTTGCTCAAGTCACTTCAGCAAAATCTCGTAATTTTCATAGATGACATTGACAGCATCAGCCGCCTAAATTTCAGTACCAGCGATTTTTTTGCTTTGATCCGGGCTTGTTACTCGAAACGGGCAGAGCAACCGGAATACAATCGCCTGACTTTTGCTGTTATGGGAGTAGCAGCCCCCTCAGAATTGATCCGAGATCCAAGATGCAACCCTTTTAATATTGGACGGCAGATTCATTTAAGTCGATTCCAACTGCACGAAAGTTTGCCGCTAGCAAAAGGATTAGCCCTGAAAGCTTTTCGCCCCCAAAAAGTGCTCCAAGAAATATTAGCTTGGACGGGCGGTCAACCGTTTCTCACTCACAAACTTTGCCACTTGGTACTTGAATACGGGCCTTTTATTGGCCGAAATTCCGAAGCTCAGCAGGTTGAAAAACTAATCAAACACAGAATTATTAAAAATTGGGAAGAAGAAGACGAACCCCAACATTTGATACCCATACGCGATCGCATTTTCCATAGCCACTGCGACCTCACGCGGCTGTTAACCGTGTACCAGCAAGCTTTGCAACCTGTCAAGGCAACAAAACCGGGGGAATCGCAGGGACTACCAGCAGAATACTCTCCCGAAAAACTCGAATTGCAACTGTCAGGACTGGTTGTTAAATCTCACGGTAAATTAATAGTTTCCAACCTAATTTATCAGTCAGTTTTTAATCAATTCTGGGTAGAAAAAGAGCTGGGAAAATTGGCTCCCTACTACTCCGCGCTAGCAGCATGGCTGGCTTCAGACCGCGAAGATGAATCGCTGTTATTGACAGGGGAAAGTTTGCAGTCAGCTTTGGATTGGGCTGCGAACAAACAATTAAGCCAAGAACACTATTGGTTCTTGAATCCCGATCGAACTTTTGGGGAACAACCCACAGTGGTTGTCGCACAAGTTGCAGACAGCAGCGTAGACACAGATGCAGACAGCCGCATCCTCACCCCGCCATCAGATAGTGTTCCAACTGGCAGCAACGAACAGATATTGTACGATCACATCGTCTCCTGCGTGGAAACAGAATCCCCCGCACAGGTGATCGAGCGGTTCCGAAAGCTATTTATCGACGGCATGGGCTATCCCGATCGAGAGATTGAAGCAACTTTGTACAGTATAGTCTCCGTCAAGCGATTGGATCAGCACTTTAAATATATCCTACACCGCTGCTGCTACATCCCGATCAACCGCTGGCAATTGCAATCACACAACCAGTTCGCGATCGCAAATTTAGTAGCTTTATTTAAGCAGAGTTCTCCCCGATTCGGGACGGAATTTTACATAGTCAAGCGCTTGCAAGAACAAATAGCTTTCTTTACTAAAAGTGAAGAATTTCAGACCCTAGAGCGCTTAGTAAAAGCCCTAGATAGAGAGGCGGAAGCGCAGCAACAAGATACTGATTCTCCTTTGGGCGAATTGATATGTCGGTATCCTTATTTGTACGGCTATTCTCTACTGAGCAAGGGCAGCATTGAGGAAGACCAACAAACCATTCAAAAACTGGCATTTCAAAGACAGCAACAATTTGAAACACATTTGTCTCAATATTTAAATTATTTGGTTGAGCCGAGGAATACAGAAATAGGAATTGTGCAGCGAGCGCCTAATCCCACACTTTTGAACGATGCAGAACTGCACTTAGCGGTCAGGGAATTTGCCGGAAAAGTAGCAGGCGATCGCAGCTACAAAGAAGCGGCTCAATTTTTCCTGAGAGATTCCAGACAAACTCCATCTTACGCCTCATTTAAAGTGGATTTATATGAATATTTAATAGCGTCTATCGAACCAGAATACGGCGGGCGTCAATTTAATGACCGTTTGTACAAACAAATCAAAAATACATTGCGAGAACATGACTCGGTGAAATTCAATAATTCATTGTTAGTTCGGACTTGCCACCAGTTGTTCAACTTCTTAGTAGTAGAAAATTCCCAACATCCCAGCCACTACGTTTTTTACGACTTGGTGTACAACCTCGGTGCCAGCAGAACAATGGGTTTACTGCTGAAACTTGTACTGCTTTCGGGCAAGGTCAAACCAGAGTTGGAAAAGCGATTTTCTATTTTGTTTAATCACTATGAAGGTAAAGCTTCTAATGAAATTATGTGGTTTGTCAAATCCTTGGAAAATTTCAATGTAGCTTTGGTTGTGAATTTTGGCAAGACGGATTTGTCTTTGGTTAAACAGCATCTGATTTTGAATTAAAAAATTACCAAAGCGCTCGCTCAGCGTGATAGCTTAGTATTAATTAAAAAACCTCACGGGAAAATAAATAAAAGCCTTGGAAGTCACAGCAACGCTCGACGAAAAAGGTCAATTAATTCTCGATCGACCTTTAACCGCAGAAACTCCCGGCCGCGTGCGAATCATAGTCCTTTTTCAGGAACCTACAGATGAAGCTGAAGAAGACCCCGACGATACTTTAGTTGCAGAAGTAAAAGCCAGTCTCAGAAGATCGTTGCCGCAAGCCAAAGCCGGAACAACCAGATGAATCTCGGAAGTGTGGGAGAGAATCGATCGATTTTAGATTTGAGATTTTAGACGATCGCATGATCGATCGAGTTGAATAGCCGTCGATCGTACTTTTGTTAACCATTTACTCAAAATCCGTGAAGCGAAGCTATCTTCCCGCAGGGGTTCGGTGAAGGGTAGGGAGTCGCGCAGATATCAGCCTCAACTCCATCTGCAGCATCATCGCCGGTTTTGATGAAAGCCAATAGCGGTGTATTATTAACTCTATGATTAGCTATCTCAAAGGCACAGTCGCCGATATCGCCAAAGGCAGCAACCGCGTCATATTGACTCTCGAAGTCAATCAAATCGGCTATGAAATCCAAATTTTGCCCCGCGTGACCGGTCAATTGCCAGCATCCGGCGAAGTCGCCCAAATATTTACCCACCAGCAAGTTAAGGAAGACCAAATCGTATTGTACGGTTTTGGCAGCGCGGCAGAACGCGATTTGTTTCGGCAGTTGACGAGTGTTAGCGGTGTCGGTGCTCAACTGGCGATCGCACTTCTCGATACTTTAGGATTGCAAGATTTAGTCCAGGCGATCGTCGGCGGTAACACCCGCATCCTCGCCAAAACACCGGGCGTCGGTACAAAAACCGCAGAACGCCTCGCCCTCGAACTCAAAAGCAAACTCTCGGAATGGCGACAGCAAGCAGGTTTGACAACTTCAGTCGCCGCCGGAGTCCCCCCAGCCGTTCAAGAAGAAGTCGAGATGATCCTGCTGGCGATGGGATACACTGCGGCTGAAGTTTTGCAAGCGCTGCAAACCCTCAGTCAAGACAGCACTTTGTCCGCCAAAGCGAATGCCGATGATTGGATACGTGAGGCGATCGCCTATTTGAGCCGATAATGGCCTACCACCTCCAGAAACCGGCAATAAAGACCAAAATTCTGCCTGGCCAACAAACCCATCCGTGGGAAAAATTTTATCGTTGTTATGCTTCCCCTGTGATAACATAGGAGATTGTGACAATCGTACAAAAAAAACTAAAATCAATTCATGGCTCTTACACAACAGCGCAAACAAGAAATCATGGGCGACTTCCAAACCCATGAAACCGATACCGGTTCAGCAGATGTCCAAGTCGCCATGCTGACCGATCGCATCACAAAACTCAGCGCCCACCTGAAAATCAACCAAAAAGACTTCGCCTCCCGGCGCGGTTTGATGATGATGATCAGCCGCCGCAAGCGCCTGCTAGCATACATCCAAAGGGAAAATGTCGATCGCTACAAAGCATTGATTGCGCGTCTAGGCATTCGCGGCTAAACACCAAAGCCAAAATTTGCGACAATATTCTTTAATCTTGGACAAACACCAAGACTTATTGAAAAATGTTCGAGATTTCAGGTTAGAGATAAAATATGTCCTCCGAACCACCCCGCAAGCGCTTGCCCTTTGAACCGGCAACAAATCGTAAAAAAACGCCTAAAAAGCCCCCAGAACCCCAAGCAAGCGCAGCCTTAGAGTCGGATTCTGCCGACAAGCAGCCGAAAGCTAACAAAACCGGAAAACAGGCGCAATCCATCCCAGAAGTAGTCAGCCAACGCATGATATCCCGCATAGCGGTATTCTGCGGCCTACCTACCCTATTGGGAATTTCCACATTTTTTGTGAGTTATTTCGTAGTCAGCAAAGGCTTGTTTGATTTGCCCAACACAGCAGTATTGCTGGTAAGCATGGGCTGTTTTGGTATAGGCGTTCTGGGATTAAGCTACGGAGTCCTCTCGGCTTCCTGGGATGAAGAAGTTTCAGGAAGCACTCTGGGGTGGGAAGAATTTAATACCAATTTTGGACGGATGCGAGAAGCGTGGCGCGCCGCGAAGCCAAAAAGTTAGTCATTAGTCATGAGTCATTAGCTAAAAACTAAGCTGTTAACCATTAGCGAGTTTGTCTTTGGGGAGGGAACAAGAACCCGCCCCACAACAATGGTAATAATACTGGTATAAATAGATTCTCGATCGCCATTGCATCTATTTTTCTCAGTGCATCAGAGTCATCATCCGTTTCTAGCCCCACTAAAAAGGCAAAAAAAATATGATTATTGTAATGAAAGCCGGCACTCCAGAAGCCGAGATCGATCGACTAGACGAAGAGCTCCGCACTAACTGGGGTTTGATACCAGAAAAAATCGTCGGCCGTTACAAAGTTGTTATGGGTTTGGTAGGCGACACCGCCGAGCTGGAACCTCTGCAACTGCGCGAAATGAGCACCTGGATTGAAGAAGTCCTGCGCGTCGAAAAACCCTACAAACGCGCTTGTCTCGAATACCGTCAAGGAGAAGCCAGCTCCGTAGCGGTTGCTACTCCTTTAGGAACTGTAATGATCGGCCTGCACCACCCGATCGCGATCGTAGCAGGCCCTTGCTCGGTCGAAAACGAAGAAATGATTGTCGAAACGGCAATGCGCGTCAAAGCTGCTGGAGCTCATTTTCTCCGTGGTGGCGCGTACAAACCGAGAACTTCCCCCTACGCTTTCCAAGGCCACGGCGAGAGTGCTTTGGGATTGCTAGCTGCGGCCCGGGAAGCTAGCGGTTTGGGAATTATTACGGAAGTTATGGATGCGGCGGACTTAAGTGCGATCGTGGAAGTAGCCGACGTAATCCAAGTCGGGGCGAGAAATATGCAGAATTTCTCACTGTTGAAGAAAGTCGGAGCTCAAGACAAACCTGTTTTGCTGAAGCGCGGCATCTCGGCAACCATTGAAGAATGGTTGATGGCTGCTGAGTATATCATGGCTTCTGGCAATCCAAACGTGATTTTGTGCGAGCGCGGAATTCGCGGGTATGACAGGCAATATACGCGGAATACGCTAGATTTGTCGGCGGTTCCAGTATTGCGGACTCTGACTCACTTACCGATTATGGTTGACCCCAGTCACGGCACCGGTTGGGCGCAGTTTGTACCGTCGATGGCGTTTGCTTCGATCGCCTCTGGTACAGATTCGCTGATGATTGAAGTGCACCCGAATCCGAAAAAAGCTTTGTCTGACGGGCCGCAATCTTTAACACCGGATCAGTTCGACAAGTTGATGGAAGAATTGGCGGTGATTGGTAAAGTCATGAACCGTTGGCCGCAACCGGTGCCAGTTTTGGCATAAAAACAGGCGAAACGCCTAACATAAAATGCGATCGCGGTTAAATCCCCGACTTCTTTAAGAAGTCGGGGATTTTGTTATTCGGTTTTTGGAATAGAAGCTGAGGGGCGATCGTACTTCGAGCAGGACTTAAACAAAAATTAAACCCAAATTAAGCCCAAAGTGGCTTTATAAGTCGCAAATACTTCTATATTTTCTTGCAACCAGCGCACAAATTTATAATACCAAATCTGGGTTACTTACCCCGTTTATGATGGCGAACAAAACCCAGCTACCACCAGCACGCTCACCAGTTGTGCAATGGCTGATAGAATCTGGGTCTGGTTAACCCTGTGGCGAGGTGTTGATGAACCGAACTCGTGGAGGCTGCGATCGACACAACAGCCAGGGACGTTCATCCTATACCATCATTAATATCAGTTCATCGGGTAGTGCTTTTATGTAAAGGATGGAGGATAATACCTCTATGTCCAGTCTTTTGAGGAGTCTCATCCTGAAACCCTATCTAATTTGTCCCACTTGTGGTTCTGACGATGTGATGAAAAATGGGATGACTCGTCGGGGAAAACAAAACCACAAATGTCGCGAATGTGGTCGGCAGTTTGTCGAAAATCCGAACTTGGACACCCAAAGACACCGACACTTTGGCAAAAATTGAGTTACTTCTGTTGGAGCGGATTTCCCTGGCTGGTATTGCCCGAGTCATGGGCGTTTCCCAGAGCTGGCTCCAAAATTATGTGAACCACTTGTACGGTGCAATAGAACTCAAAGCCACAGTCATTCCGAAAGAAATTGGAAAACACACAGTCCAAATGGATGAACTCTGGTATGAAAGTAGACGTCAAAGGGAATAAACAATGGGTCTGGTTAGCAATGGATACCAAGACTCGGGAAGTGATCGGATGTCATATTGGAGACCGCTCCTCGAAATCGGCTCTTGCATTATGGGATTCACTACCAAGTGTCGATCGCCAATGTGCCAAGATTTATACCGCTCACTGGGAAGCCTATGCCGTAGTTTTACCAAGTAAAAGGCATAAGTCCGTCGGCAAGGAAAGCGGATTAACCAGTTACATTGAACGATTGAACAATACTCTCAGGCAACGAATTTCGCGATTAGTCAGGAAGACGTTATCGTTTTCTAAAAAGTTGGAGAATCACAAGGGTGCTATTTGGAACTTCATTCATGACTACAATCACCAAATCCGATTAGGAATGCTGAAAGTTCAACCGCCTCAATTTTCTCCATCCTTTACATAAAAGCACTACCAACACTCACTCAACTCGACGTATCCCACAGATTTTTGTTGCACGACCCAAAGCTTGAGCGCAGTGAGCTGGAAACTCTCATGCTGCGTTCTTAGGGGAGGGGACAGAGGTGACTCTCGAACCTTACCCGACTACCTTCCATCGACTCAACCAAGTCCCGGCCCCAAGTGTATTTCCGGGGTCAAAAAGCAGACCCAAGCCCTAAAGAAGAGTCAGGTTTCGGCTAGCCGAGCGGTGAAGGAGAGCCGAAACCCTTGGTGTGTATAGGTTCAAAAAAAAATCAAAAATATTTTCGCAAAACGCTTGACAACTCTGGGGAGAGTTGATACATTAATAAAGCGCCAGAAGGGAAGCGGTTCACTGAACCGCGAACTCAAGGCAAAAAACTGAACCTAGAAAAAAGAATAGTTTGAAAGCTTAAAGCACTATTAACCTCGTCAAAAAAATTAAGATAGAGAGTCAAGGCGAAAGCTGATACTCAATATCGCAAACAACGAGAAAAAAGTCAAGGGAAAAAAACCCGCCTTAAGGGCTGAGTGGAAATAGCTTGACTTTAGCCAAAAGAACTCAACAACACGGAGAGTTTGATCCTGGCTCAGGATGAACGCTGGCGGTCTGCTTAACACATGCAAGTCG
>NZ_JAUBRN010000048.1:0-61260 GCF_036701875.1 Microcoleus sp. MON1_C5
ATTAAATTCGACTGTCTCAGGGATGCAATGGAAGCCGTGCTTCGCACAGCGGCTTAACCGCCTTGGCGGTTGCTATAACTGGGAGGGACCGTCAGGAAAACCCCACTTTGTTAGTCGTATTTGCCAGAATTAGTGCGAAACAATCATAGTAATTCGCATTGAAGAAAACCGTACAAAGCTATTCCTAGAAACCGAAATGCTGTGCCAACGCCATGATGACCTTGCCGAGTGAACCCTGAACGGCGCGAGCGTCGGGGGAAGTATGGTCGGTGTTGCCAACCGTACCCAAAATGCGGTGCGGATGATGTGTAGCACTGTAAGGACGTGATTTGTCGGCTATCGCTGGTTTCCTATAGCCATCGCTTGCTGTATGAGGGATCTCGCATAATCCCACTCTTAAAAACGCGATCGCCCAAGAGGCTATGTGTCGTTAGTTCAACAAGTAGTAAGAGCCTAAAGCGCTTCTCTAAACTGTGTAAGAGTCAATAGCTGTACTTGGGAGCGATGGCTACGCCCCTTCCGACGCATCTATCTAATCGGTTGACATCTGGATTTTGACTCACCCCATCTTCCATCTCGATCGCCGATCGCATCCAACTCAAAATCACCCTCGCACTTTGGGTTTCATCTCGTACCAATCGCTCAACACAACCTTGACATGGAGAAACGCGAAATACTCAGTTAGTTTGCCGGTGCAATGATGGAAGGGTTGTTTGGGTACAAAGTGCAGCCATTGCATTCCGAGATTTTGGGCATGGCGGGCGTGTTGAGGTTTTGGCTTAGGGCTCTTGTGCCACTGTGATGCGAGTATAAGCCTAAAATGATCCAAACCCAGTTGCTGTCTATGGATGAAGCCCGTCGGGATCGACCCACCATCAATTTTGAAGATCGATAATTATAAAAAAAAGGCGTTTGTACTTGACAAACGCCTTTTTATAGAATTACAAACGCGGCGTCTTATCTTGTTTAAACGACGCTAACCATTCGCGAATTTGGTCGGCCGCAATCTCGCGCCCGCCCAAACCAAAAGCTAGAGCAATACCAACTGCGATCGCCCCGAGCAGCAGCCCGAAAGCCAAATTCACAATATCGCTGCCAATGCCCATCTGTTGCAGCGCCAAGGCCGAAACAAAGGCAATAATCGCGATCCGAGCCGTTTGGCCCAAAAGCCGCGCTTGGCGAGTTCCAGAACTGGCAATCAAACTAAACGCCAGATTCGCCAAATACAAGCCGATCGCAAATACCACCAAACCGGCCAGCACCCGACCTGCAACCAGCACAATACCGCTAACAATCGCCGTCAGCGCTGGAATCCCGAGCACGTCGGTAGCCGCCACCACAGCAAACAGGATGATGCCCACCTGTACCACAATGCCGACAAATTCCGAAGGCGTGCGAGCCGGAAGTTCCGGTTCCTGAAGAATCGTTGCGTCGGGATCGATCGAACTTGGCGGTAGCCTCAGCGACTGTTTCGGTGGCTGCACTCCCAACCAAGAAAAGACATTGTTGAAGCCAATTCCCGTCAGGATATTAGTCACCAAATCGCTGATCCAGCGGCCCAAAATGTAAGCAACCGCCAGAATTAGGGCTGCTGTAAAAATGTTGGGAAGCGCGCCCAAAATGTCGTTGAGCATCGCGATTGCCGGCTGCGAAATCGCCTGAATGTCCAAAGCGTTCAGAGCTGCGATCGCCGTTGGAATCAAAATCAAAACATAGACGATCGTCCCGACAATCCACGACAGCGATTGTCCGCCCGAAGTCCGCGAAATTCCAAACCGAGCGCCCAAACTGTCCGCCCCAGCAGCAGCCAACAGATTCGTGACAATCCGCCGCACCACCATAGCCAGCAGCCAGCCCACAAACCCAATCAGCACAGCTTCCAGAATTTTCGGAATTGCCGCCAGAATTTGGTTGAGTAAATTATTAACTGGCAGCAGAGCCTGCTGCATTTCCAGTGAGTCGAGAATCAGCGGCAAAAACAGCAGAAAAATGAACCAGTACAGCGCATTCGCCACAGTATCGCTCAGCAGCAAAGGGCGCTCAGTGGACGCAGTGCCCACCTCCTGATTCAAGCGCTCGTCCACGCTAAAAGTCCGCATCGCCCGCGAGACGGCCATTTTGGCTACAGTTGCCAACACCCAAGCAATGCCCAACCAAATTAGCGCGCCGGCTAACTTCGGCAAGAAACCGGTAATTTGATTAAGAAAAGTATTGAGGGGTTGCGAGACAGCCGTTAGATTCAGGCGGTTGAAAAAGGCAATTAGGAAAAAGATAAAAATGATCCAGAATACCGCTGTGGAAATCCATTTTTCCACTTGCGGGGCTCCAGCTCCTTCCGGTCGGCCGGTAATCCAAGCCGCCAGCCGATTGTCGAGCGTAGTCTTCTTGAGCAATCCCCCGACTACAGATGAGACGAGGGCTGATACTATCAAGCCAATTAGCAGGATACCGACGGCCCAGAGGAGATTTTCAATGTTTGAGCCCTGAAGGAAATTGTTAATTCCGCGTTCTGCATCTGTCAGGGCATTCCCGGGCTGGGCCTGTGCCAAAATGCGATCGGACAAAGCCGCTATTGGCCCCGATACCGGTTGAGTTATCTCTTGCCAAGTTTCATTCATTTTTTTCTCAGGTTAACGTCAGATTTGACAGGGAGAAGAGGAAAATTTAATAATAGTTCCACAAAATCTAGACATCGCCTAAATTTAATGTTTGTACGCTTTTAATCGTACTGGGTTAACTACAAAACCCTCTATCGAATTAGGGATAAACCCATCTCCGACTGCTTTTCGGCCAATATTCAAAGAACCGTTTACATCGGCATTTATGAAGCGTCCAGTTTTGGTTCTGAACAATCCTCTTTTTACCCTACTGCCAATGTAGTCGGAATGTTGTTGAATTGGTTCCCAATCCAAGGCTGAACATTTGGATGTGTAATTCTCCTCTACTAACACAACTTTAATTCCCGCAATTTGTCCTTTATACTGCAACATTTGCACGAATCGGCGATGGGGAATACAGGCAAAATTTTGATTATTAACCTTGCCAGTCTTAATCCCATCTTTGAAATCCTGGTTCCAGCCTATAACCAACAAGCCAATTTGATGATTGACGAGTTCTTTAATAATTGCGGATCTCGTCGTGTGGAGGTAGTAATCCACTTTACAGTTACGCTTGTGCCACAATTTGGCGAGTTTTTTACTGGTTTTTTGCGCTGCGGGCAGCAATGATTTCAAGGCCGATGAAACTTGATTGCAGTATTGGTTGGTTGACTTAACAGCCCGCCCGTCGAAGATTGTCGGTACTAACCCAGGAACATTGTAGGTTAATGTTGCCAGATTGTTTAATCCTAAATCTATGGCAGCTACTCTCTGATTAACTTGTAAAGGCTGTTCTAACTTTTCATAGAGCACCTCGACAACATAACAACCTACTTTGGGAACAATCCGGATTTCCAGAATCGAGGTAACTTTTGAGGGCAACCAAATATTTGTCCCTGAGGGACGAGCATATCCTTTTTTTAAGGCTCTTTTGCTGACAGCTTGACAATTAAATACAACTACATAGCGCCCGTCCTCTCTTTTTCGCTCTCTTGAACCTTTATAATGAGGGATTTTCGGGGCGGCTTTAAATTTAGTTGGGTCTTCCTGATAGTTCCGCACCGCCAGATAATAGCTAGTCCATGCTTTGAGGACTAAGCCGAGCGTGCTTTGTGCTACCTTGGCGGGCAGTGCTTTGTAATCAGGACTTGTTTTGAGCGTGTGATAAACAGCCAGAGCGTTTGTTTGTTGGCTGGCGAAAAAGTTTTGACGGTAGATGTAGTTAGCGCTATTGTAAAGATTTTTGGACAGCCAAGACAGTCGATCGGCTTCTCGATAAAACCTATGATTGGGTTTAATGACGTGCCTTTCGACTAACTGCATAATCGGTATATATACTTTAATTCAAGATGATACACTGTCTTTATGAGTGTGTCAATCTTTTAATTTCTGGAAAAATTGACGGTACAAGTAAATAAAGGACTATAAAGTAAGCAAAGTTTTGTAATACCCTCGTTGTTGCAGGTTCTCATGTCAATTCGTCAAGTTTTCGAGCAATCCATTGAAATTCAGGCTGCTGCTACTCTGGTGGAGCGCTGTATAGTCGATCGAACTTTGATGCACAAGTGGCTTAATCCCCTGCTACGCTGCGAACCCGAGGGCGAATGGGATACGGCTGTAGGAAGTCGCAGCTTATTTATCATAAAAATTCCCGTTTTGCAACCCACTTTAGAGAGTGTTGTGTTGGAGCGACAACCCGGTTTAATTGTGTGGGGGTTTGACGGATTTTTCAAAGGATGCGATCGCTGGGAATGCCAGCCCCAAATCCAAGGAACTCTCTTGATTAACCGCTTTGAATTTCAAATTCCCAATCGTTTAATTAGATTTGGTTTCAATCGCTTTGCAGCCCCTTGGACGCAGAAAGATATGAAAGACCAACTCCGCCGACTCAAGCGGGTAGCGGAGCAACTATCTCAAAAAATGGGTAAAGGGTAATGGAGAAGGGGTAATTGGGAACTTGTTCGCTCGCGTAGCCGAAGTATTGGTAATTGGTAATAGCTGAAAACTAAGAGCTAATAGGAAAAAAAGCACCAATTTCCAATTCCCAATTCCCAATTCCCAATTTCCAATTCCCTGGAATTTCAGTTATTTACTTCACACTTCCTGATGGACTGGGCTGACAAATCATTTGTCTGGCAGAATTCACCGCTTGGCCGGCGGTATTTTGCAAAGCCGGGGAATTCTGATACAAAGCTTGCAAATCTTGCACGTCTTTAATCACTCGCTCGTAGATAGCAATAGCTTGATTGCCGTCAACTTCTAAAGCCGCAGGGCTGTAATTTTGCATCACTTCAATCAGCGATATTTTGCCATCTTTGGAAGCTGCGACTAAAGCATCGCGCAGTGCGGGCACGCTTTGAAGCCGAGCAGTCGGCGCATAAGCAACCTCGCCCAATTGTTTGAAAACAATTTCCCCAAAATAAGTAGTTGCCAGCCGCGCTACTAATTGGGAATCTAAAGGCACTTCTCGCGTTAATATGGCGCGTACCGACTCGGGAGTTTGTTTCGCAAGACTCAGAACGCTTTGCAGTTGAGATGATGCTTTGCCAGTTTGTGCAAAGCTTTGCAAGTCGCTCATCGGTAATGTTACGTCAACAGCACCGTATTTTACGGTAAGATTGTCTAATGCAAAGGCTTTGTCGCTGCTTAGGAATACTGCACTTGTTCCCAGTAAAAGAGCCAAACCTAAAGATAAAGACTTTAACATTCTTTTGGTTAAATGGGCTGAGAGCGGTTGCATTCGGTTGAGATAACCTTGTTGAAACTGAAAGTTCATGAGTTTGTGCCTCTTTACTTCAAAATACTTTTTCGATCGCTCGTCTGTGCGGGTATGAGTACAGGTATCTGTGCGGGTACCAGTCGGGAAAGTAGACTCGGGATTTCCGTAAATGACCTATAATTTTACAGTCAAGTCAAGGAAATTCAACCTATCAAAAGATAGGTGTTAATTAACAATTAATATGTTATAATTATTTTTTTAATAATTTTACATACCTTTGCAAAAATGATAAAAGCGAAATTTGGTCGTCGGGCAGCAGTGTATTGAGTGTCACTTGAATATGTCTTATAGTCTGCGATCGATACCAAATTTAAGTTCACATATCCCGATCGAGCCGATCGACCAATTGGCGAATTCTAGCAGCATCAGGAGCATTCGGAGCATTTCTCAGGTATAGTTCCAAATCGTGGCGCGCTTCGACTAAGCGTCCCAGTTGATAATAGAGAATTCCGCGATCGCGCCGTTCCCCCAGCGCATCGGGAAACAGCAGCAAAATCCGTTCTATCGCCGAGAGTACCCTCACAGCATCTCCCTGTTGCAAGTAAATCGCCTTCAGATTTCCCAGCATTCGCCCCAAAAAATGTCGGCGGCTTACCGGAGCGAGAAAAGTCGGCTGCAACTCCATAGGTTGACCGTAAATTTGAGAAAGTCTGGCTTGACAATCTTCAGGAAATAATATCTCGCCGCCGTTAAACGCATCAACAAAAATACCAGCATCTTCAAAATCCGGTCTAATTAAAAAATGTCCCGGCATCCCAATTCCCACCATCGGAAAATCAATGCGCTGAGCAACTTCCAAATAAACCAAAGATAAAGATATCGGAATGCCAGTACGCCGATCGATCACTTCATTCAAAAAGCTATTGCGGGGGTCGTAATAATCAACATCATTGCCCGCAAACTGCAATTCCCCGTATAAATAGCCGTTAATAGTTTGGATAATCCGCAGCGGATAATTCTGTGCCGGCAGGCGCGAGCGCACTTCATCTGCGATCGTGTCGAGCGCGTTGAGATACTCCTCTGGCTCTAAATTTGGGTATTCTTCCAAAGCCATATAAAGAGCAGCTTTCGCCAAGTCGATCGAGCCATCAGGCTGGTTTATTTCGCGATAAAAGAGTTGTCGGGCGATCGGAAAATCCATATTTATCATTGATTTATTTTTAATGTACTTTTTGTACCCACATCATGAACAGGCAAGATGACTGTTCCACAACAAAGATTATTCTGGAAAACAGGCATTTTTTGTAGTAGGATTAACCTTTTTTATTGTAAAACAGGCTCTTCTTATGGTGAAACAGCCATCTGGTCTGTTGCCCAAAAGATCTTAAAAACAGTGAATTATTTAAATTTTAATATATTCTAATTTTTTTCATCTAAATCAGCCACTATTTTTAATAAAGCTTCACGATTTTTTTTAAATCGAGCCAGATTGAGGTGAACGCCCTCGGATGTCAAATCAAGTTTCAAATCCCGTGGCTTTTACCAATTACCCAACTGCGGCGAAAAATCCGAGCCAGCGTCGATTCTTCCAAAGCAAAATAGATAGGGCGGCCGTGAGGACAAGTGCGCGGATTGCGAGTTTGCTGCCATTCATCCAACAAATTTTGCATTTGGGAAAGACTCAAAGGAGTACCGTTTCGCATAGCGCTACGGCAAGCAGTCGCAACTTGAGCCGCTTGTAAATCTGCGACTTTACTGAGTTCAAAAAGTGCATCCGCACAGTCATCTCGATCGGCTAACAATTCAGGAACTTCGCGGACAGCCCATAGCTGTTCGCCAAAACTTTCTACTTCCAAACCCAAGCGGGATAAATTCTCAATTTGCAGCGCAGATAATTGACTGAGAATCACTGGTTTTTCTAGACATTTTAACTGCCAAGCCGCGCACAATTGCTCGTATAAAACGCGCTCGTGAGCGATGTGTTGTTCCACCAACCACATTCCGCTGGAATGTTCGGCAACAATGTAAGTATTGTGAACTTGAGCGATCGCCCTCAACTCCATCAATCCTATTTTATTACCTTTTGTCTCTTCGCCGCCGTCCTCATTCTGCCTAGCCGAAATCCCGACACTGTAAGCACTTTTTTGTTCCGATGCCTTCAGCAATTTTCCCACTCGATCGGGAATTGGGACAGGCGGCAAAACTTCATCGTTCAGGTGCAAAGCACGAGCAATAGCCGCGCTAACTTGTGCTTGCCAAAAACTCGGATCGTGCAGATAAATTTCCACTTTAGCCGGGTGGCGGTTCCAGTCGATTTCCGAAGGGGAGATTTGCAGGTGGACAAAACACACGGGATAGCGATCGCGCGGACAAGTGCGGGCAAAGGCGCTGAGAATAGTTTGCTCTAATTCGGGCGAGCGCACAACTCGCCGATTTACCCCAACTTTCACCCAATCCGGCCGCCTGCGGTGACACCGATCGGGCAAACCAATTACTAACTCCAAACGCTGGGAATTGGGCATTTGGAAATGGGAACTGGCAACTGGTAATTGGTAATTAGGCTTAACTGTAGCTCCAACAAGTTGAGTTTCTATCAATAAATTTGCTGCTTTCTGATTTTGAGGACTCGCCGGCAAATCTAACTTTAAATACTGCAAATCGCTCGCTCGCACACCGCGCACGAATTGAGGTAAAAGTTGTTCCGCTGTGCTACCTGGAGTTACGTGCAAACAAGGCGTATTTCCTTGACGCAACTGCCAATTAACGTGCGGGTGACAAATAGCAATTTGCTGAAGGGTTAATTGGATCGATCGCATTTGCTGTGCCGGCGACAAAAAACTGCGACGCACAGGCCAATTGCCAAACAAATTATCAACAGTCACCACCGTACCCGGAGCGATCGCCGCTGTTTCCACCTCCACAGCAACGCCCGCGTTATTGTAAACCACCCGCCAGCCCGATCGAGCATTTTCAACTCCCCCCTTGTTAAACGAAGATTTAGCGGGGGTTTGCGCCGACTCTCGATTTTCCGAAAAATCCCCCAATCCCAAATCATTCGATCGGCTCAAAACCTCCAAACAGCCCAACTGAGCTAAACTGTGCAAAGCTTCCCCACGAAATCCCAAAGTATCAATTTTGTAAAGGTCTGCTTCAGTGGTAATTTTGCTCGTACTGTGAGGCGAAGCCGCCTGCCGCAAATTTTCCAGATCCATTCCCGTACCATTATCTGCAACTTGCACCCGCCACTGTTCCGGCCACACAGAAACAACGATGCGAGTTGCGCCAGCATCCAGAGAATTTTCAACTAATTCTCGTACCGCTGCGGCGATCGAGTCAATCACTTCGCCGGCGGCAATTAAATTGATAACTTCTGTGGGTAAGGTTTGAATAGTAACTGGCATCAGATTTTTAGCGGTTCGTTAATTCAATTCTACTTGATTCTGCAAATCGCTACACAGTATTAGGAATTAGGTTCTTAAACTCGGTTTCTCATAAAAATATTGTTTAATAACAAGATATCTACTCATCAACCAAGTCTCTGAGGCTTAGTGAGAAAGTCCTAAGTATATATCTTCCTCCCTACTTAATTTTAATCGGCTAAAGCCATGCTTTTCGGCAAGCGGATGTAAAAAATTGTGCCTTTTCCGTCCTCTGACTCATAAGTAATTTTCCCTTTGTGAGCCTCAACTATCGACTTAACAATTGCCGTTCCCAAGCCAGTACCAGTCCGCTTGCCATAAGTCACAAACGGTTCAAATAACTTTTCCTTAATTGTCGGTGGAATGCCTGGGCCGTTATCATAAATGCTAATTTCGGCCCACTCCCCACTTTGTTTCACCGCAATCTCCACCCGACCGCCCCTTCCAGCAAAAGCCTCAACAGCATTCCCAACTAAATTTTGTAAAACACGCAAAATCTTATTTTCGTCCGCTTCCACTATGACTTCTGTCACCCGTACTATCAAATCTACGTTTGCTGCTTCACAATAAACTCTGTTCAACTTTTCAAAATGCTGCAACGTTTGAATTAGATTAACTGGTTTTTTATTTAATACAGAATTACCGCGCGAAAATTCTAACACTTCTTCAGCCATCCCCAACATTCGCTGAACCTGCAATTGAATAAGTTCGCACCACTCCTGAGTTTCCTCATCTTCGTGCATTTCTTTGAGCATTTCAATGGAGAGTTTGATTCCGGTAAAAGGACTTTTGAAATCGTGAATAATTGTACTCACCATTTCTCCTACCAATACCATTTTTTGTTTGTGTACCAACTGGCTAACATAGTGATCCGTGGTTTCTCGTAAATTTTTAGTAATGAAACTAAACATTTGCAGTACCGAACTGCCTTTAGCAAACTGGAGAGTTGCTATTAGTTCTTCACGGGCTATTTTGGCCAAAGTCGAGCCTGCAACTGCCACAGCTCTAGCACTGCGAGGTTCTCCGTCTAAAACTCCGAGTTCGCCAAAATAATCGTCTGGCTTAGCCACAGCAACAGTTTGATATTTATGATTTTCAAGACGCTTGCTAAACTCGACTTTACCTTCTAAAACTAGATATAAAAAATCCGCTGTTTCTCCTTCTTCAAAAACCAGCGTTTCCTGAGCAAAACTCTCCAAAACAGCTATTTGGTAAAGGTGAGCAGCTTGCTCGGGTTCAAAATAAGACATAAATCGATGAGAGGCTAGATCCATGTGAAAATACCTGAGGCTTAATTTAAACAGTTTCTTTTTTCTATTTTCGCCGATCGCCATCAGTGCGTTAATAAAATACAATACTGCTTTAATCTGCCTCTCTTTTCGAGCCTCCTAGGCTTTGACACAAGCATCAGCGTCGGGATGCAGAGCCAGACTAGCATAGCAGCACCAGCAATCTCACCAAAATCCTCAGTTAATTGACTAAAATACATAAGTATTGTACTATTTTTGAGATTTAAATTGGATGTGCGGGGGGTTCTCCGGCCACCTCAGAAGATTTTAACTGTAGAGAGATCGTGTAATTTAAATGTCGAGCGACCGAGTTTACAAAAATTAACGCTCACCGGATAAAAGGATCGCAGCATTCTGCCCGCCAAAGCCAAAACTTAAACAAACCGCATTTCTGACAATAGCCGATCGCGCACAACGAACAAAATCTAATTCAAACCCCGGTTTTTTCATTCCAACGCAAGGCGGCAACATCTGATATTTAATGCTCATCAAACAAAAAGCCGCGCCCAAAGCTCCGGAAGCTCCCAAAGTATGACCCGTAGCCCCCTTAGTCGAACTAACAGCAACTCCTCGGTGAAATAACTTCTCAATTAACAGTGCTTCGTGTCGGTCATTTAACTCAGTTGCAGTACCGTGAGCGTGAATAAAATCTATATCAATCGCCGCTAAATTGCTGCGTTTCAAACATTGATTTACCGCCGCGATCGCACTTTTCCCTCCCAGAACCGGCGAATTAGCATGGCAAGCATCATTTGTCAAGCCAAAACCGGAAATTTGACCGTAAATTTTAGCACCACGACGCCTTGCCAACTCGGCAGATTCTAATACAAATAAAGCCCCGCCTTCACCGAGAACAAAGCCTTCCCGATTTTCATCAAAGGGATAGCATCCATTGTTTGCCAAAGCACCCATCCGGCTAAATCCAGCCAGAGTCAGCGGTGTTATAGGGGCTTCGACAGCACCTGCGATCGCCCGCTGACACTCACCGGTGCGGATTAAATCAACAGCGCGGGCGATCGACCAAATACCCGTCGCACAAGCAGCCATCGGCGCCAGTACCGGCCCAGTCGAACCAATTGCCCTCGCCGCTGCGATCGCCCCCATGTGAGGCAAAAAATTCACAAATTGAGAATTGGGCCTTGGGCATTGGGCATTGGGCATTTGGCATTGCGAATCGGTAATTGAGAATTCTCTATCCTCTTCCTTCTTCCCTCTTCCCTCTTCCCTCTTCCCTCTTCCTTCTTCCCTCTTCCTTCTTCCCTCTTCCTTCTTCCCTCTTCCTTCGCTTGCCAACAGTTCCAAATTTGCCTGGAAGCCTCGGCTAGAACCGATCACAATTCCGCAATCGGGCAAAGGCAAAGTCAAATTAGCATCTTGCACAGCATCTATTAAAACCTGCCGAATTAAAGTTATTAAATCGACAGGTTTTGTGCAAATTAAAGCCAAAGGTCGCCGTTCAAGTTCTATAAAAGGTTGATGTTGTCGAATTCCTGATTCCCCAGACAACAATCTTTTCCAGCTACCATCCAGAGTGCCTAAAGCAGAAACCAGGCCAATTCCCGTAACAACAACATCCACATCTGCCCTCAGATTCCCAAATTTTTAGTCATTAGTCATTAGTCATTAGTCATTAGTTATTTATGATTGGAACTAATTATTAACTACTAACCAACGACCAACGACTGATATCGTTCCCGGTTGCATCGGAATAATAAAATCGAGTCAACCGTCAACAGTCAACAATCATTTCGATCGTGCAACCGGAATTGATATGACGAGTGACGAGTGACTACTGACTACTGAACAGGCTTAAAATTTTCCAAACCCTGAGTAACAGTAGCCTTCTCAATGCGATCGCCCGCTTCAATCTTATCAATCACATCCATGCCTTGTTTCACGTACCCAAAAACCGCATAGCTGCCGTCCAAAAACGGTACATCGGTCAAAGTAAAGTAAAACTGAGAAGAAGCCGAATCAGGACTCTGCGATCGAGCCATAGCAACAGCCCCGCGACTGTGTACCAACACGGGTTTCTCCTTAACCCCAGCTTCTTCTAGCGTTTGGCTGTAAGTCGGATTGGCAGCACCTTTAGCTTTAATTTCCAGAGGAATCCTGCGTTCGGCAGTAGTTTTCGGGTCAATAAAACCGCCAGTTCCCAGTCGCGCTGTAGGGAATTTAGGGTCTTTACCCTGAGGGTCGCCGCCCTGAACTACAAAAGGCTGAGGTTCCCGCACGACTCGGTGAAATACCAGCCCGTCGTAGACTCCTTTCTGAACCAAATCGACAAAATTGCCCGCAGTAATTGGCGCATTTGTGCCGTCGAGTTCGATCGTAATAGGAGCACCTTTAACCGTCATCACCACCGTTGCTTTTCCTTCCAATCGCGGCAAGTTGCTAAATTGTGAACTCGCCGCTACAGCAGCAGGAGAAGGAGACGGAGACAAAGAAATATTTTCACCCGACGCCGGATTCGATGTCGCAGTCGAGTCTGCCACAGGGGAACTACTGCATCCTGCGACCAACAACGCGCCAATTATTAAAAGTGAGAACAACCACCGCTGAATTTTGATTTGCATTTGCATTTGTATTTTCACTTTGAGTCAATTACGGACTTTGCAACTAAAGATTTTAATTCAATAGTCCGAACTGTTTTTAGTTCCTAGTCTGAAACCCGCGATTTTGCTTTGGTAGCGAACAGGCATTGGAGCCTTGAAACCCTTATTCTACGGTTGGCCATCAAAAACTATCCGAAGTATTGTTAATTGATAGATTCAAAAATTGGTAACGGGCTTACTCGCAGATCGATCTTTTTCACTTACCAGGTAGGTAAGGTGCGCGGCCCGGCGCACCCTACGAGACATTACCAATCTAAAATCTAAAATCGCAAATCGAAAATCCCTAAAGTCCTTCTAGGGGAACTTGCAAAAATCGAGCCAATTCGGCTGCTTGATTTTCCACTTCCGACAAAGCAATCGGCTGTCCGACTCTAGTCAGGGGAAACTGACGGCGGTCTTTGAGCTTAAGATAAATACTGCGGCGGGGACTGAGACCTTCTTTAATGTCTACCCGCACAGATTGCACGTCCGATATCTTGCAAGTAAAATCAAGCTTGCGGTTTTTGCCGGGAAAACCCCAGCGAAAGATCCGAATGTTGCCAGTTTGTCGATCGAACTCGCTGTAACCGCCACCGACATCCCAGAGAATAGTCAGCCACAGGTAGAGCGCCAACAGCACGCCACAGACACCGTAGAAACCCATCGCAATGCCTTGGGGGATGAAAACAAGGTGAGTCGGGTCAGCAAAAGGCAGGAGGTTAACGTGCAAGTAGCTGGAAATGCCCGACAGCAGGAAACCAGTCCCTCCAATGCTGACCACCGTCGCCCACCAGTAATTGCTGAAGCGGCGGGAGCCCAAAACCGGGTAGCGCAGGACAGAATCGATCGAGGTCGTTGTTTTTGCAGTCATAAAATTAAACAGCCTTAAAGCCAAATCTTAATTCAATTAGTCCACCGAGCGTCACGCTTCGCTGACGCGATCGCGTCAGCGACCGATCGGGATTGTGTATCAACACCTGCTAATTATGTTGAAAAATTCTGAACTTCTAATATATAGTTATGTTAACTTTAATTAGAAACCTTGGTCTTTTAACAAGCAAAAGGATTTTACCCCAATGACAATCGCAGTCGGACGCGCCCAGACCGAAAGAGGCATCTTTGATGTACTCGACGACTGGCTCAAACGCGATCGCTTCGTCTTCGTAGGCTGGTCTGGCATCCTGCTATTCCCCTGCGCCTACCTAGCCATCGGTGGCTGGTTAACAGGCACCACCTTCGTCACATCCTGGTACACCCACGGTTTGGCAAGTTCCTACCTCGAAGGAGCCAACTTCCTCACCGTAGCAGTCTCCACCCCAGCCAACAGCCTCGGACACTCCCTGCTGTTCCTGTGGGGCCCGGAAGCACAGTGGGACTTCACCCGCTGGTTCCAACTCGGCGGGCTGTGGACATTCGTCGCCCTCCACGGCGCCTTCGCACTTATAGGCTTTTGCCTGCGTCAGATTGAAATCGCCCGTTTGGTAGGCATCCGTCCCTACAACGCCCTAGCATTCACCGGCCCCATCGCCGTGTTTGTGTCGGTGTTCCTGCTTTACCCCTTGGGTCAATCAGGCTGGTTCTTCGCCCCCAGTTTCGGCGTCGCAGCAATTTTCCGCTTTTTGTTATTCCTGCAAGGCTTCCACAACTGGACGCTCAACCCGTTCCACATGATGGGCGTTGCAGGCATCTTGGGCGGCGCGCTGTTGTGCGCTATCCACGGTGCAACCGTAGAAAACACCTTGTTTGAAGACGGCGAAGGCGCAAACACCTTCCGCGCCTTCAACCCAACTCAGTCAGAAGAAACCTACTCGATGGTTACAGCTAACCGCTTTTGGTCGCAAATCTTCGGAATTGCCTTCTCCAACAAGCGCTGGTTGCACTTCTTCATGTTGTTCGTACCTGTCACAGGCTTGTGGATGAGCTCCATTGGCATCGTCGGTTTGGCATTGAACCTGCGCGCCTATGACTTCGTATCGCAAGAATTGCGCGCTGCTGAAGATCCTGAGTTTGAAACGTTCTACACTAAGAACATTCTGCTTAACGAAGGCATTCGTGCTTGGATGGCTCCTACGGACCAACCTCACGAAAACTACATCTTCCCTGAAGAAGTTCTGCCTCGCGGTAACGCACTTTAAAAAAATCAGGATTTGGATTTCAGATTAATTTAAGTTTTTTAAACTAATATGAAATCCACATCCCTATTCCCTGGGGCAGGTGCGGTACTCCCGTGCCCTACTAGGGAAACAAAAAAACCCAAAATCCAAAATCTAAAATCGTTGGAGGTTCTACCGCGTGGTAACGCTCTCTAATTCCTACGCAAGCGGTCGCGACCAAGAATCCTCCGGGTTCGCTTGGTGGTCTGGCAACGCTCGTTTAATCAATCTCTCTGGCAAACTGCTGGGCGCACACGTCGCTCACTCTGGTTTGATCGTTTTCTGGGCCGGAGCAATGACTTTGTTTGAAGTCGCTCACTTTATCCCAGAAAAGCCCATGTACGAACAGGGCTTAATTTTGATGCCCCACATCGCTACTTTGGGTTGGGGCGTCGGCCCCGGCGGTGAAGTTACGGATATCTTCCCGTTCTTTGTCGTTGGCGTTCTTCACTTGATTTCATCTGCTGTTCTCGGTTTGGGCGGCATTTATCACGCCGTTCGCGGCCCGGAAATTCTCGAAGAATACTCTTCGTTCTTCGGCTACGACTGGAAAGACAAGAACCAGATGACCAATATCATCGGCTACCACCTGATTCTGTTGGGATGCGGTGCTCTGCTGCTCGTAGCTAAAGCCATGTTCTTCGGCGGTGTCTATGACACTTGGGCTCCGGGCGGCGGCGACGTGCGGGTCATTACTAACCCCACTCTGAATCCGGCTGTGATTTTTGGCTACTTGACTCGCTCTCCTTTTGGTGGCGAAGGCTGGATTGTCAGCGTCAACAACATGGAAGATATCATCGGCGGTCACATCTGGGTTGGCCTGATTTGTATCGCTGGCGGTGTTTGGCACATTTTGACCAAGCCTTTCGGCTGGGCTCGCCGCGCCTTAATCTGGTCTGGCGAAGCTTACCTGTCTTACAGCTTGGGCGCTTTGTCCCTGATGGGCTTCATCGCTTGCTGCTTTGTCTGGTTCAACAACACTGCTTACCCCAGCGAATTCTACGGCCCGACGGGCCCGGAAGCTTCTCAAGCGCAAGCTTTGACCTTCCTGATCCGCGACCAACGCTTGGGTGCTAACGTCGGTTCTGCACAAGGCCCCACCGGTCTGGGTAAATACCTGATGCGCTCTCCTACTGGCGAAATCATTTTCGGTGGTGAAACGATGCGTTTCTGGGATTTCCAAGGCCCTTGGTTGGAACCCTTGCGCGGTACTAACGGTTTGGACTTGAACAAAATCAAGAATGACATTCAGCCTTGGCAAGCTCGCCGCGCGGCTGAATACATGACTCACGCTCCTCTGGGTTCTTTGAACTCTGTGGGCGGTGTGGCGACTGAAGTTAACTCGTTTAACTTCACTTCTCCTCGTTCTTGGCTGTCCTGTTTCCACTTTGTGATGGGTTTCTTCTTCTTGGTCGGCCACTTGTGGCACGCTGGTCGCGCTCGCGCGGCTGTCGCTGGCTTTGAGAAGGGTATCGATCGCGAAAATGAACCAGTGCTGTCTATGCCTAACTTGGACTAATCGATCGAATTTATTTCTGATTTGATGGTCTAGTTGAAAAAGGCTCCTGCTTAACGGCGGGAGCTTTTTTTTGCTCCAATATCTGGAACAAGCTGCGGATTGTCGATCGACTGTTCTCCCAGCCCGCTAGCAGCAGATAAAATCCTAGACGTAGAAATCCGGTTTCTGAGTTAACCTTTTGAATTCCATGCTGTTTCTTTCCCTCAGCTCGTTCCTCAGCCAGCTTTTGCATCCAGGACTGAGATATTTCGGTGCGACCTTCATCGGTGGCGGTGAATGACTCTGCAAGTCTTGAAACTTGACAAGTTTAATCCGTTGGGGTAAAGAGCTTGCAAGGCAGGCTCTACAAAGTTTATATTTAAAGTACAAAAGTTTTAATTCCACACAATGGAAAGTTGCAATTTTAAGGCCGATCGCTACAGGTGAAAAACTAATCGACGATCGCCATCAGGATATTTATATTTTATTAAATGGCTGTGCTTGCCGAATTTTTTAACAGGCACAAAACTTTTGGGCGGCTTACTGTTATTGCTAGGAAAGCAAAAGATTAATAATGGACTCATTAAAGATCGAAAATTTCAAGGCGATGTTCGATCGAGCAAATTTACTCGATCGCATCGCAAACCGCATTCGCCGCTCTCTAGAACTGCCAGAAATTCTGAGCGCAACAGCAGCGGAAGTTCAATCGTTCTTGGGAACCGACAGAGTAAAAATATACAAGTTTCATAGCGACGGCAGTGGTGAAGTGATTGCCGAATCAATTAACGGCAACCGCTTGCCATCCCTATTGGGACTGCATTTTCCAGCCGACGATATTCCCCCTCACGCCCGCGAACTGTTCGCGCAAGTACAGGTGCGATCGATCGTCGATATAGATTCCGGGCTGCTAGGCCAAAGTCCCCACCGCGACGCGGTTTCCGGTCAACTGCTGCCCGACGAAGTGCGCTTTCGCCCGGTTGACCCCTGCCATGCTGAATACTTGATGGCACTCGGCGTCAAGGCTTGCTTGGTAGTACCAATTTTTCACGGCGAAGAATTATGGGGGTTGTTGGTATCTCACCACTCCGAGTCCCGGAGTTTCGCAGAACACGAACTGCAAGGCGTTCAGATGGTGGCAGATCAGCTAGGCGTCGCCATAGCCCAATCAACCCTCCTCGCCCGAACCCAGGCGAAAGCGATGCGGGAAACTGCCGTCAACCGCGTCGTCGCAGCCCTTAACTCCCAGCCGGCGATGGAACTGCAAGCAGCTTTGGCAGAATCGGTAGCAGCACTAGAGGCAGCCGGCGGCAGGCTGTGCATTTTCGCCACACCATTCATTTTCGACAGCAGCAAGGTTACGAGTTTAGTTCCCTATTCGGACAGTTCCACTCAGGCACTCAAAGTCTACACTTGTGGGGAGGGGCCGAAGATGCAAATTTTGGCAAAATACCCCCACCTGGAGCAATACAGCGTCTGGCACGAATATTTTAAATCCGGCGAGCAACAGTTTTGGGCAATTCCCGACTTGTACAAAATTAGCAGTTTGAGAAGCCTGCAACCTGCATTTCGATCGACCAAAATTCGGAGCATTTTAATCGTACCGCTCACAACCCGCCAGCAAATATTCGGTTACTTGAGCATTTTTCGAGAAGAATTTGACACCGAAACTCTCTGGGCCAGACAGTTTGATAGTGACGAGCGGCTCGCCCAATCTCGGATATCTTTTGAAGCGTGGAAAGAGTCAAAAACCGCCCAAATTAGCGAATGGAAGGCTGAAGAAATAGAATTAGTACAAACTTTGGGCAGGCACTTTGCTGAGGCAATTAACCGCTACCAACTACACCAAGAAATAGACGCACTTAACGCTAATTTAGAAAATCAAGTTCAAGAGCGCACAGCTCAACTGCAGCAGTTGACCCAACAGCAGCGAGTGCTGTTTGAGGTGGTGGCAAAAATGCGGAAATACCTCGACTTGAACAAGATTTTTAGCACGATGTCCCAGGAAGTGCGGCGGGCTTTAAATGCAGATAGAGTTGCGGTTTACCGCTTCGATCCCGCGTCGGAATTTAACGACGGTGAATTCGTTGCCGAAGATGTTTTGCCAGATTTTGTGTCAGCAATGGCAGTCAAAGTGCACGATCGCTGCTTTGGAGAAAACTACGCCAATCTCTACTCTCAGGGGCGAGTTCACGCAATGTCCGACATCAGACAGGCCGGACTGCAAGATTGTTATGAGCAAGTATTGGAGCAATTTCAGGTCAAAGCTACTTTAGTTGCACCGATTATGAAAGGCAACGACCTTTGGGGGTTGCTGTGCCTACACCAATGTTCGGCTCCCCGCAACTGGGGATCTTCCGAAATTAAGTTTGCTACCCAAATTTCCGCTCAGCTCAGCATCGCCTTAGAACAAGCAGATTTACTCGCTCAAACTCAGAAGCAAGCAGTTGAGTTGGAACGGGCAGCCGAGCAGGAGCGGATACTGTTTGAGGTAGTTGCTAAGATTCGACAATCTCTAGATTTAGATACAATTTTTCGTACTACAACTACAGAACTGCGGCGCATTTTAAAGGCAGATAGAGTTTGCATTTATCGCTTCGATACGGACTCAAATTTTAATGAAGGTCAATTTATTACCGAAGATGTTTTGCCAGATTTTCCTTCAGCAATGGATGTGAAAATTCGCGATCGTTGTTTTGGAGAGAACTATGCAAATAAATACAGCCAGGGACGCATTCAAGTGCTGCCAGATATCGAAAGTGCGGGACTCTCCGACTGCCACGCTGCTATTTTAGCTCAATTTCAAATTAGATCTCAGTTGATTCTGCCGCTGATGAAGGGCAGCGAACTTTGGGGCTTGCTGTGCGTGCACCAGTGCGGCAGTTCCCGCAATTGGAACAGTTCGGAAATCCAGTTTTCTACGCAAGTAGGATCTCAGTTGAGCGTAGCATTAGAACAAGCAGATTTGCTTGCTAAAACGCGCCAGCAAACGATCGATTTGCAGGCGGCAGCCGAGCAACAGCGGATACTGTTTGAAGTGGTGGCAAAGATTCGAGAATCTCTCGATATCAACGCAATTTTTAAGACTGCAACCCAAGAAGTTTGTCAGTTTATGCAAGTCGATAGAATTGCTGTCTATCGCTTTAATCCTGATTGGGGCGGCCAATATGTTGCAGAGTTTGTGAAAGATGGCTGGATAAAATTGATAGGGGAAGGTATCAGTACGGTTTGGCAAGATACTTATTTGCAGGAAAACCGAGGTGGCAGGTATGTCAATAATGAAACTCTAGCCGTTGACGATATATATCAAGCTTCCCACTCGGAGTGTGTTGTCGGTATTTTAGAGCAATTCCAAGTGAAGGCTTATGCGATCGCGCCGATTTTTGTAGGACAAGAACTTTGGGGTTTGCTCACAGCCTATCAACATTCTGGACCCCGCTGTTGGGAAAGTTCAGAAGTTAACTTTTTAGCTCAGATTGGCAATCAGTTAGGCGTAGCTATCCAACAAGCCGATTTGCTAGCTCAAACTAGACGCCAAGCAGAACAAATCGCTCAAAGTTTAAAAGATTTGCAGCACACTCAAGCTCAATTGATTCAAACTGAAAAAATGTCTGGTTTGGGGCAACTGGTAGCAGGAATTGCTCACGAAATTAACAATCCGGTTAATTTTATTTACGGCAATCTCAATCACGCTAGTGAATATACTGCTAGCTTACTGAGTTTGCTGGAACTTTACCAGCAGCAATATCCCGATTCTAGTCCTGAAATAGACAAATTGAGTGAAGATATTGACGTGGAGTTTCTGCTAGAAGATTTGCCAAAATTGCTATCGTCAATGAAGGTGGGAGCAGATCGCATCCGTCAAATAGTTCTGTCTTTAAGAAATTTCTCTCGTCTTGACGAAAGTCAAATGAAGGCGGTTGATATTCACGAAGGGATTGACAGCACGCTGTTAATTTTACAGCACAGGCTGAAATCTAATGGGGACAGTGCAAACATTGTGCTAGTGAAAGAATACGGCACTTTGCCTTTGGTTGAGTGTTATGTTGGACAGTTGAATCAGGTGTTTATGAATGTAATTGGGAATGCGATCGATGCTTTAGATTCGCACAAGTTGCTCGCTGACCAATCGGTGGCTCCTCAAATTAAAATCTCTACTTCGGTCGGGAAACTTAATGGCACTATTCCTAGCGCGGTGATTCGGATTTCTGACAACGGCACGGGAATTTCGGAATCTATGAGAAAACGCATATTTGACCCTTTTTTCACCACTAAGTCGGTGGGGAAAGGTACAGGATTGGGACTGTCAATTAGTTACCAAATTGTGGTAGAAAAACACGGTGGCGTTTTAAAATGCAATTCGGAATTGGGGAAAGGTACTGAGTTTGCCATCGAGATTCCGCTTCGACAGCAGCCAGCAGTCATTCCTCATTAGTCATTATTGTAAAATCCAGCCAAGAGTCAACAATCAACAATCACGGACGCTGCCACCATAATTGATATAATTAATCTGCGTTAATCTGTGTTAGTCTGCCCTCAGGTGCGGTTAAAAAAAGAGAATGTATTAACCGCAGATGACAAGGGATTGACGCTGATTCACGCAGATGAAAAGCAGAGAAATATGAAAAATTCCGATGCTAACAGATTTGGAATCAGGCTCGATCGTGCGTATGCGATCGCATAGCCGGCTTGCGGCATGGCGTGTGACGGTTGCCTAAGTCCTGATGCCAAAAGATGCCTATTTAATTGACTTTCATAGATTAGTTTCGCTCTTTTGTAGTTCTTGTTGGAGAGTATTATTGACACGATCGTACTCAACCTCGATTTGAGCCAAAAGGGTTGAGGCTCGATCGAGTTCACCCGAGGTACTCATAACTTCTAGCGCGGCACAAAGCTGGGCCAGAGGAGCCGCGCTTAGGTTCGCACTGCTGCCTTTGAGGGTATGAGCGGCTCGGTTTAGGCTTTGAGTATCCGCTTGGGCGATCGCTAATTTCATAGCTTGTAGCAACTTGAGAGATTCCTCAAAGTAGCAGTTCGCCAGCAAGCTCAAAATCTGGGTTGAATCTTCATCAATGCTGCTACAGAAGGCTTGCAGTTCTGTAAGGTTAACCGCTGGCACATCAATTTCTGGCTTGTTGCTATCTGATTCCTGCTTTTGGGCCTGCTGCTGTTCCTGGTTGGGTGGACACTGACTCAGCGCTTGGATGAGAGCCTCTACTCGAATCGGTTTACTGATATAGTCATTCATGCCAGCATCCAGACAAAGCTCGCGATCGCCCTGCATGGCATTCGCCGTCACTGCAATAATCCAGGGACGAGCATGAGCAGGCCACTCCTCACCAATACGACGGCTGGCTTCTAGTCCATCCATCTCTGGCATTTGTACATCCATCAGCACTACATCATAAGGCTGGCGGTGCAGGGCTTCCAAGACTTCTAATCCATTGGCAGCAACATCAGCCCGGTATCCCAAACGCTCTAACAGCAGCAGTGCCACCTTGTGATTCACCAGATGATCCTCTGCTAACAGAATTCGCAGCGGGAGTCTCTGAGCCAATTTAATATCATCCTGAACAGAGCTAGGGGGCCGCTGTTGAACTTTTGTCGGTTGAGCTTGTAGTGCCTGAGTCAGCACTTCATAGAGCTGGGATTGTTTGATGGGTTTGCTTAAACAAGCCGCAAAGTGGGTGGAGAGCGCTGAAGAACTCGCTTCTGGTTTGCCCATTGAAGTCAGCAGCACCAGAGGTAAACGGTGGGACTTAGGATGCTGGTGGATGGCTGAGGCGAGTGTGAGGCCGTCCATTTGTGGCATTTGCATATCTAAAATAGCGACATCAAACGTTTCTCCACTCTCAAGCCAGTTGAGCGCTTCCACAGCCGATTGGGCAGCCAGACTCTGCATCCCCCAACTCTGGGCTTGCAGCGTCAGAATTTGTCGGTTAGTGGGCTGGTCATCCACGATTAATAAACGCTTGCCAGATAGTTCTGGTACTATTTCCATTGGTTCCTCTAACTCAGTAGCAACAGCGGGTGCGACAATCGTGAAGTAGAAGGTAGAACCCATTGTGATTCGATGAGGCTGAGCGGCTTGCCATTTTGGGGAAGGGGTTCCTGCGACGTGGCCTCGGCTCTCGACCCAAATCATGCCGTTCATCGTTTCACAAAGTCGCTTACTAATCGCCAGACCTAAACCAGTCCCTCCATACTGCCGAGTCGTCGAAGCATCTACTTGACTAAAAGACTTGAACAGTCGATCGAGGCGGTTGGCTGGAATGCCAATCCCTGTGTCTTGAATGGCAAACTCGATTTCATACAAGCTTTCTGACAAGTTCCCAGGCTCAGAAATCGTTTTGTCAGAATCAACTAGAGAGGCTTGCACCGAAATGGTCACTTCCCCAGTTTCGGTAAACTTAATCCCATTGTTGAGCAAGTTAACTAGAATCTGACGCAGACGGGTGACATCACCCAAAATGAACTTAGGAGTCTGAGGGTAAATGAGGTAGCCCAAGTCAATCCCCTTCTGATCTGCTTTAACTGCAAGTTGGTCGATCGCACCTTCTACGCAATCTCTCAAGCTCAAGGGATACATTTCTAGCTCCAGCTTGCCCGACTCAATTTTGGAGAAGTCCAGGATGTCGTTGATGATACTCAGAAGGGTATCCCCACTATTGCGAATCGTCTCGATAAAGTCTCGCTGTTGAGCCTTGAGTTCTGTATCGAGCAGTAGTCCCGTCATGCCAATAACCGCATTCATGGGAGTGCGAATTTCATGGCTCATCATCGCCAGAAACTCACTTTTGGCTCGGCTCGCTGCTTCTGCTTCCCGTCTAGTTTGCTCCAGGGCAAAGTTTTTCAGAGTTAATTCTTCTCGTTGTCGAGTTTCTTGCTCTAGTAATTTGGCTTGAGCTAGGGCAATTCCTACTTGAGCCGCGACGGATTCTAGCAACTCCACTTGATCGGGAGTCCAACGACGGTAGCGATCGCACTGGTGCAAACAAATGGCACCATTCGGTTCTCCTTGGTAAGAAGTTCGCACTGCTAATGTCGATCTCAATTCGAGACTGGTACAAATAGAATGAGCAGAGTTAAGCAATGAATCGCAATAGACATCCGGGGAGGCGATCGCTTCATCCCCAGCCATCAACTGTTTTGTATAAGCAGGACTCGCGGCCAGAATGTCATGCTCCCCGCTGGGGGCAAATCCGGGTGCTAGATACTCTGCAACGACAGGAAACTGAGGCTGTGGATGGTTCAAGTATGTGCGAATTAAGCAGCGACTGACCCCAAAAGTTTGCCCAATCTGAATAGCAGCCGTTTCAAATATCTGCTGAGCATTGAGGCTTTGACGAATTTCTTGGGTAATTTGCTTCAGCAGTAGGGCTTTTTGCAACTGTCGCTGTAGTGCTTCTTCTGCCTGCTTGCGATCGCTAATATCCTTCATGAAGCAGTGATGCCCCACAAAGACATTTTGCTCGTCATAAGCAGAGACCATCACCACTTGTTTATAGAACATAGAGCCATTTTTTCGCATCCCCCTGGCTTCCACTTCGAGTCTGCCATCTCTCAACATCTGTTGATAAGCAGCCACCATCCTGCCAACATCTTCGGGATGAACGGTTCTTTGCCATTCCATCCCTAGCATTTCCTCTGGCTGATATCCGCAGATGGTGGCATAAGTTTCGTTAACGAAGATATAGCCTCCTTGAGGGTCGAGCCGAGAAATGCCTGCTACGGCATTTTCTAGCGCTGCACTCATTTGTTGCAGTTCCGCTTCGGCGCGTTTGCGATCGCTAATTTCAATCAGAATGCAACCCACTGCTATAGGCTGCTCTGCATCCTGGAAAATGGGAAAGTGAGAAACGAGCCAGTAGCGCTTGGCATCTGTTTGGCTGGATACTTCTGAGCTCATTTCCAAGCTGATGGAAGGTTGCCCTGTCGTTAAAACCTGTTGTAACAGTGCATTTATACCAGGAGCAAATTCCCCCAACATCTCATCAGTTGTCTTACCTAAGTGAGCCTCCACAGAGTGGCAATTAATCTCAGCTAGTGCCTCATTGATTTGTAAAAATCGAAACTGCCGATCGTGGATACATAGCCCCACTCCTGCCAGAGAAGCTCCTTTAAAGAAAGCATTCAATAATTGCTCTCGGGCTTGAATTTCCTGCTCTAACTTTTTGCGCTCGGTAATATCGCTGTGAGAACCAGTCATACGGACAACTCTGCCCGCTTCATCCGAAAGCGCTTGCCCTCTAGCCAAAATCCATTTGTAGCTCCCATCCTTGCAAAGCACTCGATGTTCTGTAATATAAAAGGGAGTTTTGCCCTCAAAGTGATCTTGAATTACTTGCATCACCCAACCGAGATCGTTGGGATGCACCCGCTTGGTCCATTCGTCCGGGTAATTGGGGATTTCATGGTCTTCGTAGCCCAACATTTCTTTCCACCGAGCCGAGAAGAATACTTCATTGGTGTTTATGTTCCAATCCCATACCCCATCATTACTACCGCGTAGGGCGAGTTCCCACCGCTCTTCACTCGCTTGCAGAGCGACTTCTGCCTGATGCCGTTCGATTTCACTACCAATCCACTGAGCCATCAGCTTCAGCAATTCCACATGGGCAGATTTAAAGCTGCCTGCACGGGGATATTTGCTAGAAAAGCTGAGGGTACTGTAGACTTTGCCTGCAACTAAAACTCGTGTTCCAATATAAGCTTCTATGCCAAAGGCAAGATAGGCAGGATGGTAACGCCATTTTGAGGTGCCTGTATGTTGGATGGTTAGGGGTTCATTTGTGTCTAAAGCTTCACAGCACAAAGTTTGCCTAATCTCAAGGGCATCACCTGGTTTCAGGACTCCATCCGGCGATCGTGCCACCATCACCTCATAACGATTATCTTGCACGCGAGCCAAGATGCCACATTCAAGCCGAAAGGTCTGACATCCCATGTCAATCAAGGCTTGGATGCGCTGCTCAAAGTTGAGATTTTGGCTAGCAGTGACTTGATATAAAGCTCGTATTGCCGCCTCTCTTGTTCTTAGTTCAGCTTCGGCTTGTTTACGTCTCTTAATTTCAGCTTTCAGAGAGCGATTGATTTTGGATAATCTTTGCGTTCGTTCTTGAACCCGCTGTTCTAATGTAGCGTTGACGTGTTTAATCTCCCTAAATTTTTGATTTAGCGCGATCGCCATCAATTGAAAATTGCTAGCAAGCTCATTGATTTCAGTAACAGAACTATGTTTCCATTCAAATGTTTTTTCTGAAAGCTGGTTGGGTAAGTCAGTAGTCGCCAAAGCTAAAAAGGATAACGGCTTGACCAGTCGTTCGCTAACCACCGTTGCCAACAAAAATGCCAACATTGTGATGACCAGAAGAATAATCAGATCTATCCTGTAGCGACTTTGTAAATTTTCTACATAGGACTCTGCTGGAATTTCTAAGCGTAATCTCCAGTTCAGCTCAGCAGGGTTAATCGTAAATTCCTGTATATATAGAGAGTTTTTCCAACGGATCATCGGATAGTTGCCCTTGCTAGGAACCCACTGCTGCAAGGTTCCCTCTAAGGTGCGAGTGCTGCCATCTTTTGACTCCTGAACAGAGTTCAAAAGCTTTTGGTCGGATTGATTGCTGGCAATCAGTCGGTTGTTTGGATCGAGCAATGTAATGCGTAGTTGCTGATTGTTTTTCTGGAAAATGTATAGAGATTGGATCTGGCTCAATGCTAATGAACCGTGGATCAGCCCAAGGAAATGACCTTGAACTTGCAGGGGAACATTCAATGCTACATGAGGTTCGTCAATTAATAAATCGTTGTGAATAGGAGTCATCCAAGGTCTCAACCCCTGTTGAGCCAGGGTAATTAGAGATTTATGTTGGGTGCTTTGTTCAATCAACCGCCGACGGGTTTGATTTAAAGGAGAAGAGGCTGCTAAAACTGTTCCAGATGAATCAGCCACATAAATGTTCTCGAAATCTGGAAACCACTGCTCGATCAGGCTAATGTCTTGTTGCAGTCGATCGGATGATTGAATCGCTTGATTAGCAGCAGTGGCGGTTTCAGGGATGAGCGCTTTTTCAGCTAATGTATTCAAGGCTAAGAGATGTTGCTGATACCATCTAGATACACCGCTACAGAGATTTGTCCCGTTTGTTTGTAACTCAGTTTGCACGGTCGTCTGAATTTGAGCGAGCCAGTATCTACCATCAATAACTAATAGGAGCAGTCCTGGAATAAAGACAAAAGCAACCAACAGATGAAAAATAGTTTGTTTTAATGAGAGGGCATGGATCTTCTTTGAACGATCAACCTGTTTATCAACGGGTGCATAAACAATGATAAAGCTGGCAACTAAGGCATTAAAAATGCCGTTGACTGCTTGTTTGCACATAACTAGCAGGACTTGAGCCGCTTCCATGTGCAGCATTTGACGGTAGAAAAGCCAAACGAGAGGCATCCCAATTAAGAACCAGTAAATCCCATCAACTAAAAGGAGGTTCGGATCTTTGCGCTTCTTGCAACGAAACCCTACAAACAGAGCCTCAATTACCAAAATAATTGTGGCGTATGGATGATTCCAAAGGACATAAGTATAGCTGCCTGCTATTAGACTGGCCAAGGCTCCCCAGCCCCAGCCAAAGTAGTAAGTAATAATCAGTATTGCAATACTGCCAAAGAGGAAATCAACCCCAAATAAAAGAGAGAAACTGAAATAGTTGCCCAGAAAACCCGCACCAGTGAGAAGGGCGATCGCACCTAACCATCTTTTATCACGCACTGAGCTAGGCCCTCCCATAAACTTTGATAATCGCTAGTTGCTGAATATGACCTGATTCCGATAAAAAAAGCGCTAGAGAGCCGATCTGTTATTTACCTGACAATTTCCCTGAAGATCGCACCACCGATTATTTAAGCTTTAATATAGCCTTTCTCAGTAACAGGAGGTGCTCTGGCGGGCATAGGCCTCCGTGGCCTCCGTGGCCTCCGTGGGCATCAGTTGCAAGCGGTGTGTACCTCATTTTATTGAGAACCGCTATACTAAAACCAAGGCTTACTGATGCAGGACTTGATATTTCGCTCAACTTTTAAGAAAAAATTATTCCAAATTACGGGAGGCATAGTTTTTATTCTTATGATTTAATGAGTTCACTCATTAACTGTATGAGTCTTGGTACAAAAAGTATTACGACCTTGGTCTTTGGCTTGATAAAGTGCTGCATCGGCAGCAGTAATTAAAGTTTCTGGCAGGCTCTGTTGGGTGGGAATCACAGTGGTAATACCGAAGCTGAGCGTAATGCAATGATTCGGAGAACTCTTATGGACTATTGCTAAAGCTTGGATGCTAGCCTGCATTTTTTTAACAATGTGTACGGCTCCCTCAAGCTCTGTGTCGGGCAAAATCACTACAAATTCTTCACCTCCATAACGTGCGACTAAATCTCCAGCTCGATTAATACTGCCATTGAGAGCTGCGGCAACTTGCTGTAAACATACATCCCCTGCCTGGTGTCCATAAGTATCGTTGTAAGGCTTGAAGAAATCGATATCACACAAAATTAGTGACAAAGGAGTTTGCTGCCTCGTCATGCGTCGCCACTCGTGCTCTAGGTGTTCGTCAAACTGACGGCGATTGGCAATCTGAGTCAAACCGTCTATTGAGGCTAGGTATTTTAATTGTCGATTGGCGGCCTCTAGCTGCTTGTAAAGTAGGGTTTGTTGCTGTTGCAAGTGGAATTGCTGAATCAACCGCCGCACTCTCTGTCCCAGAACAGCCCAGTGAATCGGCTTAGTGATATAGTCAGCCGCTCCTGCTGCAAACGCTCGATCGACAGATTCTTGGTCTTCCAAGCTAGTAATCATCAAAATAGGTGGGCGATCGCTCTCAGGCACTTCAGATAATTTTTGACAACAAGCAAAACCATCCATAGTAGGCATCACTGCATCTAGCAGGATCAGGTCTGGATGTACTTCCTCATAAGCTGCTAGCCCTGTCAACCCATCACTAGCTTCCACCACTCGGTATTTTTCCTTCTGTAAATACAGTCGAAGTTGCAAACGAATCAAGGCATCGTCATCCACTATGAGAATTAGAGAGGACGGTTCCGTAGATGGGTTAGTCGAAATGGCTGACTCTTCTAATGATTGATACATACGTCATGGTGTATCTTAAGCTGTGGAAAAATTCTAGCCTAGCATATTTTGATCTTGGAAGGGAAAGTGAAATTGTGGCAAATATATCAGAAATAATACGCCAGCTAAGCTTCCGCAACAACATCCTAGGCAGCGCCGGGTTTGTTAAACCAACAGCCACAGTCTACTTAAAATTTCTCGCTTTTTTTCGGAGATATAAAGTCTGGTAAGCCGCGCTAATTTGTGTAGGTATGTAATTATTTTTGGCGGCGTTAAACAGTTTTTACAACGCCGAGGGAGCTTTAACGGACGATCGCCCGTTCTCCCTCGAACAATCGCCCGTTCTCCCGCGATCGCCGATCGGATAATATGCTATATTTCTCAACTTAATTCAGGCTTTTTCAGGTGCATCAAATTCCTGCCTCATCTTTGAGCGATCGCCCGCTTTATTTTTGGGGAATACATCTGATGGTCACACGATCGCGTATAGCTTCGCCCTTGGTTGAGCGTTTGTTCGCACTAGGAAGCTCTGACTGCAAAATGGCGTAAGCTTTGTTAAGAAACATCTACAGCGTTCTGCGCGAGCTGGGATAGGTTTTTTCTCTTTTTTCTCGCAATAATCTCCCCAGATAGTGTCTAAACTCCTGTCTTTGGGCTTGAGTGGGGAACACATCGCCAAAGCGTTGGCACCATCTTTCAAAGTATGGGAGCATGGATGTCCAAACTGTTTCTCTCCTCAGATTCCCTCAGCCAAGAGACTAGCCTAAAAACCTTACCCTATATATTTTAGCTCTATTTATCGCTCAATTTTTGGCTAAAGTCCCGCTATTAAAAATAGAAGCTATACTATAATCACTTGGAAACAGTAAGTTAAGTTGATGGAGGTCACTTACTATGGAAGTAGCACTGTCTGATGTTTCTCAAAGCTTTCAAAAAACGAAAGAATTTTTTATAGAAAAATTCGGAAAAGCAGTTGATTCGGTTTTACAAGCAACCGCACAAGCTAAATCTTCTCTCTCCGAATCTGCGAATCACGCAAAAGAAGATCTCACTCAAACTACGAATTCTGCCGTAAATGCTGTTAATCAAGCTACGAACAATGCTTTAGGTACTGTAGCGGATAAAACCGAAAAAGCGAGGATTTCTATATCTGAAGTCGCGAATCAAGCCGTTAGTCGCGTCAGTGAAACTACCAACAAAGCTGTTGATGCAGTTTCTCACTCGGCGGCAACTGCTAAAGAAACTATTAATCAAACTACTAACTCGGTCGTCTCTACTCTGAATCAAAGCACTAGCCAAGCTGTAGAGAGTGTAACTCAAGCTCCAGAAAAGGCTAAGGCTTCATTAGAAGATAGCCTCCAAAAGGCAGGAATTATGAGCGATGCCACTTCCAATGCCCTTCAAAGTGCTATCGATGGTATGTTTAAAAATTGGATGGATTCGCATCCTGTAGTCTTCTGGTTGGTGAGTCACCCGCTGATATCTTTAGCAATGTTGCTACTATTTATATTCATTATCTTGGGTTTCTTACAGGCTTTAGGTAACTTTTTTGCAAAAGGATGGTTATTTATTCTGCAAATCCCTTTAAAATTGATGCAAGGGGTTTTGAGTCTCGGCTCTAAATCTGTAAGTAATCTGGGTGGAGTGGTTGTAAACTCCTTGGTTTCAAAGAATCCCAAAGACAAAAATAATTCAGCTTTACAATTGAGGGGAGTTGAATCAAACAGTTTGGAGTCTCAGGAACGAATTGCTAATATTTTGATAAGGTTGGAGGCAATTCGACAAGAGCAGAATCAGCTTTTACAAGAAGCCTCGGCTATTTTAAGCAACAAAATTAAGGCAGAGTGAGAAGGTGTGGCCCGATCGCAATTCGTGGTAAATTTAATACATCCAGGCTTTCCATCAAAGCCAGATCCATGAAGGCTTGTAGTCGATCGCTCAATACGCCATGCCCGATTCCGAATTTTCCGACGATTTAAAATGGACGCCAGAAGCCAAGGCGAAGCTGAAAAATATTCCCTATTTTGTCCGGGGACAAGCTCGCGTTCGCATCGAGCACTTGGCCCGCGAAGCCGAAACCGAAGTCGTCACCGTTGACTTAGTTGAGCAAGCTCGCATTGAGTTTGGGCAATAAGGGCTCGAAATGTACGCTAAAGCTTTAAACTATAAGTTGCCTGATTTTGATGTTCACAGAGCTACTGAGTCACCCGTGCGGAAAATAGTTATTGCTGGCAACTGGAAAATGTACAAAACTAGGGCTGAATCCCTAGAGTTTCTTCAAGGATTCATGTCCTGCCTGACCGAAACCCCAGAGGAACGGGAAGTCGTGCTTTGCGTTCCCTTTACCTCCTTGGCTGTCCTCTCGAAAAATTTGCACGGCAGCCGGATCAGACTCGGTGCTCAGAACGTCCACTGGCAAGAGTCAGGAGCTTTTACTGGGGAAATTTCCGGGCCAATGCTCAGTGAACTTGGTGTGCGTTATGTCATCATCGGCCACAGTGAGCGGCGCCAATATTTTGGGGAAACTGACGAAACGGTGAATTTGCGGCTGAAAGCTGCTCAGAAATACGATTTAATTCCGATTCTGTGCGTTGGGGAAACCAAGCAGCAGCGAGATGCAGGCGAAACTGAAGCTCACATTTTTTCTCAATTGGAAAAAGATTTAGTTGGTGTTGACCAAGAAAAGTTAGTCATTGCTTACGAGCCGATTTGGGCGATCGGCACTGGCGATACTTGCGAAACAAAGGAAGCTAACCGAGTTATTGGTTTGATTCGCAGTAAATTGACTAATCCTGACGTGCCAATTCAGTACGGCGGCTCCGTCAAACCGGAGAATATTGATGAAGTCATGGCTCAGCCGGAGATTGACGGGGTTTTGGTTGGTGGTGCTAGTTTGGAAGCTGCGAGTTTTGCTCGAATTGTCAATTATCAGTAATAGGTAATTGCTAATAGGTAATTGCTAAGTGGTGGTTGTAGCGGGACTTTTGATGTTGAGAAATGACAATCTCTACCAGTTACCTGAAAATCTTCCTGTACCAGTTGATGATGGGGCAACTAACCACCTTTTGGGATTGCAACTTCCTTCAATTTAGTTAGAAAGTTTGCTTCCTCCTCACCCAACGGCCATGAAAGAGCTTCATAATGCAGCGCAATGGGCTACGGCAAGCAAGGCTCGACAAGACGAGATTGTCAATGCCCTTGTTTGGCAACTCAATGGCTTTGAAGTGGCTGATGCGAAAACATATGCTTCAGAGCAGCCCATCCGTATCTTCTCTATACGCGAAAAAGCAACAGGTATTGTGTTTCTCCTGATACCTGGTGGCACCTTCATGATGGGATTTGATGAGACCCAGAAGCAGGCACTGGTCGAGCTTCGTAGACAACTAATAGAAGACGATGAACAAGATGTAGTAGATATTATTAATGACAGCTTCATCAACAGTAACTTTTGGCATCCTGTTCATCCCGTACACCTTGCTCCCTTTCTCTTGGCGCGTTTTCCCTTGCGCTGGAGCGAAGCCAATAAGTTGATTGCCGTTGACGAGAGCAACTTCTTATACAGAGATTATTTGAACGGGTCGCCCATGCCTAATGCAGAGGTAGCATATCTATCTATTGAGGAAGTAGAAGCTTTGTTACAAGCCTGTGGACACGTTCTTCCCTCTGAATCGCAGTGGGAATATGCTTGCCGTGCAGGAAGTACAACACTGTTTTTCTGGGGGAACGATTTGTCAAACCTTTACTTAGTAGAAAAATTCAACAATAAAGTTGCCAACGATGCCGCCAGCAACCGCTTTGGCTTGGTGAACATGGGATTTCACGGCGACATCTGTGCAGACATTTGGCACGACAACTATGAAGGCGCTCCCTCAGATGGCTCACCTTGGCTTAGTGGGAATAGTAGTAATGGCGAGCGCGTTGTACGGGGTGGTGCAGCAGTTATCTATCCTTGGCAGGGATGCTACGAATGGCTGAGTATGCTTTCTGCCGTTCGCTCTGGCTCCGGTGCTTGCGAAGAACTTGGTGTCAATGTGCGTCTGGCACATCTGCTGCCCATGCTCTAACTGATCGGAATAATAATTTGGATGATGTCAGTGCGAGCTTAAGAGCTCGCTACCCAAATCGCGAGGGGGAAGCTCGCACTACATAATTCCAATGCCAACGGGTTTGATATGACAAATAACCTCAAAAAAATTACAATTAGAAATAAAGTTTTCGAGTGGGGAAAACGCACTTATTTAATGGGCGTTTTGAACGTAACCCCTGACAGTTTTAGTGACGGCGGAGATTTCAACACCCTAGAATCGGCTTTAGCGCAAGCGGAAAGTATGGTAAAATCGGGGGTAGATATTATTGATATTGGCGGTCAATCTACTCGACCTGGTGCAGTGGAAATATCATCTTCAGAGGAGATCGATCGCGTTATACCTCTAGTACAAATACTGCGACAAAAAGCCGATATTTTTGGCTCAGTTCCTATTTCGGTCGATACTACCAGAGCGCAGGTTGCCAAAGCTGCGGTTGAGGCGGGAGCTGATATAATTAACGATATTTCGGGAGCAACTTTTGACTCAGAAATGCTGTCAACCGTTGCTAAGTTAAAAGTGCCAATAATTTTAATGCACATTCGGGGAACTCCCGAGACGATGCAAAAACTCACAGATTATCGGGATTTAATTGGGGAAATTAAGGAATTTTTAGAGAGTCGAATTGCGGCGGCAGTTGCTGCGGGGATTGACAAATCTCAAATAATTCTCGACCCTGGTATTGGCTTTGCCAAGACTTACAGTCAAAACTTAGAAATCCTGCGAGATCTGCGAAAATTCAGTCTTTTAAACTGTCCGATATTAGTCGGAGTATCGCGAAAAAGCTTCATCGGTCACATTGTGAATCAGCCAGAAGCTAAACAAAGAATTTGGGGGACAGCGGCGGCTTGTACAGGTGCGATCGCAAATTCGGCAGATATCTTGCGCGTTCACGATGTCAGAGAAATGCGCGATGTCTCTCAGGTAGCCGACGCCATCTTCCGATATCAGTCTTGAGAAGTTGGAGTATCCATAAGTTTCATTTCCCCGCCGCCGCCAGCTTCCGAAGGAACATCAGGGATAGACTCCATCAAATTGTTGAGGGCCTCTGACATATTTCTCGGGTCCATAAACAGAATTTTGGCATTGTCGCTTTCGCCCAATTTTTGTTGAGCCTCTAAGTATTTTTCGGTTACTAAGTAATTCAAAACTTGCGTGCTATTCGGATGGGAGTCTAAAGCTTCAACTAAGAGCCTCATGTACTCCTTAGTGCCGATCGCCTTATTGACCATTGCTTGCCACTCGCTCTTGGTAGCGCGCTCCAATTCCATAGCTTCTTGCACCCTTTTAGGAGGTGTAATGCTTTGAATTTCTACCCTAATTACTTTGACACCCCACGTTTCAGTAGCTTCGTCCAACTTCTTGAGTAACTTTTTATTCATGTCATCTCGGGAAGCCAAGATGTCTTGCATTGGCAATCGACCAATTTCAGCGCGAAACGTCGTTAAAACTAAGTTGGCGATCGCATTTTCAATTTGATCGATTCCATAATAAGCTTTCTGTAAATTCACCACCCGCCAATACACAACGGCATCGACTTCGAGAGCCACATTATCTCCCGTGATTGCTGACTGAGGTTTAATGTCTAAAACTCTTTCACGGCTTGTGTCCACGCAGACGACTTTTTCGACCAGGGGACTGATAAAGTGGAATCCTGGCTTGAGGGTGCGCTTGTATTGACCCAAACGTTCCACTAAAGCTTCGTCGCCACCACTGACTATTTTGACGCTTGAGTTAACAGCGTAGCCGAGGACGAGCGCAAAGAGCATGGTAAGAATAGACTGCCCCATTTCTATTTTCCTGCTAAGGTTGACTGAGAATCGATCGGAATTCTACTCTAATTTAACTCAAACTCGGTCACACAGTGCTAAAATATCTCGACTGTTAATAACTAACTATTTCATCGGGTGGGCCCTGATCTGCTCCGACTCTTACGGCGCTAGTGAAACCCAGGATATCAACAACACGTTTCCACAAAAGACATGAAAAACGATCGAGAGTTTCGCTTGTTCAAACCTTTGAGGTGGATTGCCCCAAGCATTTTGGTAGGTGCAGGAATCTGGAATGCCGCAGCGGCCCAACCGGCACAAGCTGAGCCAATCGCCCTGCAACTCTCGCAAAACTTGCAGTCGCAGAACTTGCAGCCCCCCCGCCGAGGCCCGGCTGTTCGAGAAGTTATGTCCTACGAAATGAAGGGAGACGAACTCAGGATTTGCAAGCAGGAAGGCAACTCCGAGAAAAAGTGCCAAGTTGTAGGTAAAGGCTACACGGTGGGCTTGAGAACTGCTAACGACCTTTACGGTCAAGGAAATGCTGTGAATGCCGAAGCTTTGTACCGGCAACTAATCGCTCGCTATCCCAAACAAGCGGATGCTTATTACAAGCTGGGAACTATGCTGTCGGGGCAAGGTAAAATGAGCGATGCGATCGTTCTATTCCAAAAAGCAATTGAAGTCAACCCACAGCACGCCAAAGCTCACAACGATTTAGGCGTGGCGATGGCAAGTCAGGGGCAGTTGCCCGAGGCAATTGTTCAGTGGAGACAAGCCGTTAAAATTAACGATCGATATCCCGATGCTTTAAACAATTTAGGAGTCGGTTTGTACCAGCAAGGAGGTCAGGAAAACCAAGCCGAGGCCGTAGCCAGTCTCACAAAAGCTAAGGAGTTATTTATCAAGCAAGGCAGAACTCAAGCCGCTAACAGAGTAGATAAAATTTTGGACGAAATTAATTCGCGGTCGAGCGGTTCCTAAACTCAACCGCCGATCGCCGATTGAAAGAAAAAACATCTTTGGCGATCGGCGTTAATCAGCGTTCAGCGGCGGTTAAACAACCCCAAAAACGGGAATCTAAAGCATTTCCTTCAAAACTTGTAAAATCAAATCCCCATCCACCCGATCGCTCACAGCGGCCTCACCCAAGCGCACCGGCAGCACAAACCGCACCTTGCCATCCTGCACCTTTTTATCGAGTTGCAAAGTATGCAAAATTTCCTCAACATCCACATTCGCCGGCAATTTGGCAGGTAAACCCGCTTTTTCAATCAAAGCAGACTGACGGCGATCGCACTCAGCGTCCCACATTCCCAACTCCACAGCCAATCGGCTTGATGCAGCCATGCCGATTGCCACTCCTTCCCCGTGATTGATCACCTTGTAATTGGTCAAACTTTCCACAGCATGACCGATCGTGTGCCCGTAATTCAAAATCGCCCGCAAACCCGATTCCTTCTCGTCTTTGCTTACCACCTCAGCCTTAGCTTGGCAAGACCTGCTCAAAATTTCAGCCAACAAATCCGCCTTCACATAGCGCATTTGATCCAAACGCTTGCAATTCTCCAACTTTTCAAACAATTCAACATCCCAAATCACCCCGTACTTAATCACTTCCGCCATCGCCGAACGAAACTCCCTCGCCGGCAGAGTTTTGAGTACATCCGGGTCAATTAACACCAAGCGCGGCTGGTGAAAAGCCCCGATTAAATTCTTCCCTAAAGGATGATTTACCCCCGTTTTGCCCCCAATAGAAGCATCAACCATCGCCAGCAGCGAAGTCGGAACCTGCACGACATTAATTCCCCGCAGCCAAGTCGCCGCAGCAAAACCCGTCATATCGCCCACAACCCCGCCGCCCAAAGCCACCATTGTCGAGGAACGTTCTAAACGGTTTGCCAAAGCCGCACCGTAAATTTTCTGCACTGAATTTAAAGTTTTGTACTGTTCTCCCGGTGGTAAAATGCAGCTACTGACTTCCAGACCGGATGATTCGAGGGCTGCTGTTGCTCTTTCGCCGTACTGCCGAAAAATCGACTGATTCGACACCAGCAGCACTTTTTTGCCCAAACTTAGATCGCCCATCATACTGCCGAGTTCGTCTAAGCCGCCCGATCGCACGCAAACATTGTAAGATTGTGGCCCCAAGTCAACTTTAATTATGGATTGCATATTTATCTAATTTAGATATTAGATTTTAGATTATAGTTCTTATAGGTCTTTTTATTGATTGTTTTGGAGAAATTGCAATGACTCTTAGCGGAGCAATAACTTATTTTGGGATTTTTGGCGGCATGATCGGCTTGGCGACAGTGCTGATGTTTGGTCTGCGGGCTGTCAAACTCATCTAATTTGCTAATTTAGATGTCTGAACCAGAGTATTTAATCTCTGGCAAAAGTCTCAGTTTGACAAAGTATTTGCGCCAAAAATCTCTAGGTTTATCTGTAGATTGACGGCGCAAATACTTTGTTTCATAGAACTTGATGCTACAATTGACTAATTTAATATTTGACCATAAGTAATTTGGTTAATGATAAAATATAAAATATAAAATCGCTCGATTCCCCTATGCTCTAGAAGATGAGTAAAATGATTAATTAGAGGCAGCTTATCAGCAATATATTCAGAGAAACGCTAAATCTGAGGTCTATTAGCCTTGAAAATGAGAAGTATCCCCAGCCTAGATTAATGCCTTACTTATCGTCGCCGTTGCTTTACTTGTTCATAGGGAAAACAATCAATAACGTCAGATAGCATATAACTACGTTTGGAATCAGATTCCATCAGTTCCAAGCAGACAGTCTTGGGAACTTCAAAGTATCGATAGGTTTTGCCACTATTGAAAATAACCTCAAGGTTGACGTGGTTTCGTCATAACCTACAGCTTCGATCGTGCTAGATTCGACTGCTTATAGTTTCATGATTTCCTGATAAGTAAGGCTACCTGGAAAAAACAGAATACCCAGATTCCCGACTTATTTAAGAAGTCAGCGATCCAAAGTGCGATCGCACCTGAATTTCCCCTAAAATAATTTCTACTCCCTCAATCCAAAATCTAAAATCTAAAATCTAAAATCGAAATGACTCATTCCACCGATATCGTCACCCTCGCCCGCTGGATGGCTGCCGACTTCAGCAACCAAGCCCAAGCCTTTGAAAACCCGCCATTCTTCGCCCACATCCGCGTCTGCATGAGGCCTTTGCCCGTCGAACTTCTGGATGGGATCAGCTTGTACCTAGAACAAGCTTACGATATTGAACTGAATGTACCGTACCGAGTCCGAGTTTTGAAATTAGTCCCGGTGGACGATCGCATCGAGATCGAAAATTATGCCATAGAAAACGAAGAACAATTCTACGGCGCTTCCCGCGACCCGCAACGGCTGCAAGAAATCAAAAAAGCACAACTGACACTGCTTCCCGGCTGCACCTTTATTACGCAGTGGACGGGGCACAGCTTCAAAGGGTCTGTCGAACCCGGAAAAGGCTGCATGGTTGTCAGAAAGGGCAAAAAAACCTATCTAGACAGCGAATTCGAGATAGACCAAGACAAATTTATTAGCCACGATCGCGGACGCGACCCAGAAACCGACGCCCACGTCTGGGGAGCCCAGGCCGGCCCCTTTGAATTCACCCGCCGGGCCAGTTTCGCCGACGAAATTCCGGTTTAATCTAAAAAAACAGAGTCCCTCCTGGGCGAACACGCTTGATTAAAGGTTCAGAATGCACCAATACCTGGTACATTAACCCAGTATTGGCAAGCAAGATTCACCGTTGATTTATGAAAGTCCTGGTTATTGGTGGCGATGGCTATTGCGGTTGGGCAACCGCACTCTACCTTTCTAACAAAGGTTACGAAGTTGGCATCCTCGACAGCTTCGTGCGGCGGCACTGGGATCTGGAACTGTGCAGCGACACCCTCACTCCCATCGCACCGATTCAGCAACGACTCCAGCGATGGCAAGATTTAACGGGCAAGTCGATCGACTTGTTCGTCGGTGACATCACCAACTACGATTTTCTCAGCAAAAGCATGAGAAAATTTGCACCAGAGGCGATCGTCCATTTCGGCGAACAGCGTTCCGCCCCCTTCTCGATGATCGATCGCGAACACGCAGTCCTCACTCAAGTCAATAACGTCGTCGGGACACTCAACCTGCTGTACGCCATCCGCGAAGACTTCCCCGATTGTCACCTAGTGAAATTGGGGACAATGGGCGAATACGGCACCCCGAATATTGACATTGAAGAAGGCTACATCACGATCGAGCACAACGGCCGCAAGGATACACTACCCTATCCCAAACAACCAGGCAGTTTCTACCACCTGTCCAAAGTCCACGACTCCCACAACATCCATTTTGCTTGCAAAATCTGGGGTTTAAGAGCCACCGACTTAAATCAGGGCGTAGTCTACGGCGTGCTCACAGATGAAACTGGCATGGACGAACTGTTGATCAACCGTTTGGACTACGACGGAGTATTCGGGACAGCGTTGAACAGATTTTGCATCCAAGCTGCGATCGGTCATCCTCTGACAGTTTACGGAACTGGCGGACAAACCCGCAGCTTCTTAGACATTCGGGATACCGTGCGGTGCGTGGAATTGGCGATCGCCAACCCCGCCGAAGCCGGACAATTCCGCGTCTTCAACCAATTCACCGAACTATTCAGCGTCGGCGACTTAGCCTCCTTGGTGCAAAAAGCAGGCATGGCAATGGGATTAAAAGTAGAAATCAACAACATCGAAAATCCCAGAGTCGAGAAAGAAGAACATTATTTCAATGCCAAAAACACCAATTTGCTAGACCTCGGTTTGCAACCGCACTATCTCTCAGATTCCCTGCTCGATTCTCTGCTGAATTTTGCTACAAAATATCAGCACCGTGTCGATAAAAACCAGATTTTGCCGAAGGTTTCTTGGAAGTAAGTTCTGGTATCTACCTGCGGGGGAAGAGATTTTTTAACGAACCGCGAAGGCGCGAAGGGCGCGAAGTAAAAGAAAAGAAGGGAAGAGAGGAGAAATGTTTGCAAGTTCAGAATGGGTTTCTTTGTAGATTAATTTTTTCATATCTATCTTTTTGCTCTTTTGCTCTGTGTTCTCTGCGTCCTCTGCGCTTAATTGAAAAATGCCATAAGGTTTTTACGGCTGGTTTTTTGGGAATAAAGCCGTGAAAAGTCAAATTCTCGTTCTGTGGCTTTTGGTTGTTCTGCCTGGATTGTCAGCGAGTGCAGTTTGTGCTTATTATTTAATAGCCGAAGGGGTTGCAGTAACGGCGAGTTATCAACATTAGCGCCGAGCGAGTTAGGGAAGCCCAATCTGCCACTGAAACAGCAATATTATAAATTGCCAGAACAGCACAGGAAATTCACAGAATTAATTGCTTTGCCGAAAGCGGGGGATGGCTTTTAGGTGGGAGAATTTTATCAATTGGCATTCCGGGAATTTGCATCTTATCCCAAAAACCTCTCGCTCGAAATTAGCGGTAGTGAAACAGAAAGAAGAAGTGTAGAAAAGCAGCCGATCGCACGCCATGACTTAGCTCCCCGCGAGACAGTGTATCCTGTTACCGATGACCTTGGCCGCAGGCTATGATTATCGGCTCCCTAAGTAACTTATTTTTATGAAAATTGCTCTGTTCACTGAAACATTTCTGCCGAAAATAGACGGCATTGTGACGCGCCTGATTCACACTGTAGATCACTTGCAGCGGGCGGGCGAACAAGTTCTGATATTTTCTCCAGATTACGGGATTAAAGAATACAAAGGCGCCCGAGTTTACGGGGTGGAGGGTTTGCCTTTGCCGATGTACCCGGAACTGAAAATGGCACTTCCTTCTCCGGCTGTCGGTCGCCAATTAGAGCAGTTTAAACCGGATATTATTCACGTTGTCAATCCCGCAATTTTGGGATTGGGGGGTATATATTACGGCAAAAAATTCAACATTCCGATTTTGGCTTCTTACCACACGCATCTGCCGAAATACTTGCACCACTACGGTTTCGGAGTCCTCGAACCTTTATTGTGGGAACTGCTCAAAGGAGCGCACAACCAAGCAGAATTGAATCTGTGTACTTCCACAGCAATGGTGGAGGAATTGAGAACCCACGGCATTGAGCGAGTAGATTTGTGGCAGCGGGGCGTAGATACTGAAATGTTTGTCCCGGAATTGGCAAGTCGAGAAATGCGATCGCGCCTTTCTCAAAATAACCCAGACAGTCCCCTGCTGCTGTACGTCGGCCGCCTGGGTGCAGAAAAAGAAATCGAACGCATCAAACCAGTCCTCGCAGCGATTCCCGACGCCCGTCTCGCCCTAGTGGGAGACGGCCCGCACCGGCAAACCCTGGAACAATATTTTGCCGGTACCCCCACCAATTTTGTCGGCTACCTCAAGGGGCAAGAACTCGCAACAGCTTACGCATCAGCCGACGCCTTCATTTTTCCCTCCCGCACCGAAACCCTGGGCTTAGTGCTCCTAGAAGCAATGGCTGCGGGGACGCCCGTAGTGGCGGCGCGCAGCGGCGGAATTCCCGATATCGTCACCGACGGCGTTAACGGATATTTATTTGACCCCGCCGACGAAGAAGGAGCACTCGCCGCCACCAAGCGTCTGTTTGCCAATCCCGAAGAACGGGAAACCCTGCGCCATAACGCTCGCCGAGAAGCCGAACGCTGGGGTTGGGCCGCCGCCGCCGCACAACTCCAGCGGTACTATCAATCAGTGGTGTTTGCCGAGTCCATGCCCAGAGCGGCCTAAATGTCAGGATCTGTAGCACCTTTAAACATCACTGCCAGCTTAGCTTCGGTGTTCGATCGTCAGTTGGTAGTGAGCAGAGATGTTTTCAAAGACCGATCGAACTTTTTTGCTGCATAAATTACCGTCGTTATCCTGCTGTTGCGTTTACCATTAAACTATGAGTAAGCTCTGTAGGAATGCCTTGCGCGCTGCTTTCATAGCGCCCTTTACCTGACCGGATACGGTCGCCGAGTGCGCTAAAACAGTCACACCGCGCGCTGGGGCCGAGCACAGAGCGTCAAATCCACACTGCACTCTCGATCGAACTAAAGCCTGTCACCTAATTTTCAGGCTAGCAGTTTTGCGAACTCAAGTTCAGCTTGAATTGACGAACCCTCATCAGTATCGAGGTTGTAAAAAAGATCGATCGAGCATACATAACAAGCAAACTGAAGTTGCGTGCGACACTTTTGAACTCACGATTCATTAAAGCGACAAGCGAGTGGCGATGCGCTTGCAAACAAATTCAAGAGTTTGCACTGCCGCCGAATCTAGCGCCGCTCAACCTGCAGTCAGTTTACCCCTCTGAGCAAGCAGTTAATCATGACATTCTCCAATACTGGTAGCGTTCTGGCTACACTGACTCAAGTCAATTTTATGGGGGCATTGACCTCCCGCGTTAAGAGCCTGCCAGTTCCTGAATTAGTGTGCCTGCTCGACTTTATCACGGCTGAATTTCAGCAATTTATCCGGGCGATGGACCTGATTAACAATGAAGCACTCGAAAGTCTCTTAGAGCAACTTTTAGATGCCTTCACTGTCAAAATTGGTCAAATTCTGCAAGCAGACCGGACAACAATTTTTTTGGTTGACTGCAACAAAAAACAACTGTGGCACAAAACAGTCGATCTGCTTGGCGAAGATTTAGAAGTTCGTTTGCCTATGGATGCAGGCATTTTAGGCTACGTAGCAACAACCGGAAAATCGATCAATGTCGCCGAAGCTCGATCGCACGAGCATTTTAATTCCGAAGTAGACGAACCACCGGGCTACCAGATCGAGACCATGCTCTGTATGCCGATTTTTAGCAGCAAGAGCCAACACGAACCCGTAGCGGTGGTCAGACTCTTAAATAAAGCTGGCAATATCCCTTTTAGCGAAGAAGACGAACAGCAGTTCCAGGCTTTTGCAGATTCGATCGGGATTATTCTCGAAAGCTGTCAGTCTTTCTACGTCGTGGCCCGCAACCAGCGAGGGGTTGCTGCACTTTTGAGAGCCACCACCACTTTGGGTCAAAGTCTTGACTTGGAAACAACTTTGCGCTCTGTCATGGATCAAGCTCGCGACTTGATGCAAGCCGATCGCAGCACGCTATTTTTGTTAAATCGGGAAACCAACGAACTCTGGACAAAAGTCGCCAAGGCCGACGGCACAACGATGGTAGATCTCCGCATTGCTGCTAATAAGGGAATTGCTGGCTACGTGGCTTCGACTGGTCAACCTCTAAATATTACAGATGCTTACGACGATCCCCGCTTTGACCCCTCTACAGACCAGCAAACGGGATACCGCACTCGCACTGTTTTGTGTATGCCGGTGCACAACGCTAAAGGTGAGCTCATCGGGGTGACTCAGCTAATTAATAAGAACCAAGGTACTTTCACCCCTTCCGACGAAGAGTTTTTGCGAGCGTTTAATTCCCAAGCGGGAATGGCCTTGCAAAATTCTCAACTGTTTCAGAACGTGATGGTGGAAAAACAGTATCAAAAAGATATGCTGCAAAGTCTTTCTGATGCAGTGATTTCCACGGATTTGAAGGGGCGAGTTGTGACGATCAACGAAGCAGCCTTAGAATTGTTGGGCTGTCCGGTCAATCAAGCTAAAAGCAAACACAATCCCCAGATTTGGGAAGATAAACTGGTGAATCGGTATGTTTGGGAAGTTGTGCCGATCGAAAATTTGCAATTTCGACTCGAAGACAGTCTCAACAATGCTGCCCGACATTACGTTCCCGAACAAAGTTTAACTGTAGGACTGTTGGTAGAAAAAACGTTAAATTCCCAACAAAAAGAAGAAGAAGAAAGTTATATTTTGGCCGTGCCCGATCGCGCCGATCCGAATTTATATTACGCTTGGGGCGAAAACAGCGCGTGGACTGAGGAAGTAGCGCTGGCAGAATTAGCTAATGCCCAATCTCTATTTTCGCTGCGAAATTCTGCCCTGTATCACCCTTATTGTCCGCTGCCCATCCCCGCCTCTAGAATTAAAGTAATTGAACGTAGTTTGAATTTGACTGTCAACCCGCTGATCAATCCAGAGGGTGGCGTGCGCGGCGGTTTAGTGGTACTCGAAGACATCAGCCGCGAAAAGCGGATGAAAAATACGATGTACCGCTACCTGACTCCTGGAGTCGTAGATAAAGTGATGGCCTTGGGTGAAGGCGCCATGATGGTGGGCGAACGCAAAGAAGTGACTATTTTATTTTCCGACATTCGCGGCTACACCACGCTGACGGAAAATCTGGGAGCGTCCGAGGTGGTATCCCTGCTAAACGAATATTTTGAGACGATGGTGGAGGCAGTTTTCCACTACGAAGGCACTTTAGACAAGTTTATCGGCGATGCTTTAATGGCGGTGTTCGGCGCGCCCCTGCCGCTGAATCCCCCGGAAAGTCACGGTTGGATGGCGGTTCAGTCGGCTTTAGATATGCGCCGGCGTTTGAAAGAGTTTAATGATTCTCGCCCCGGCGAAGTTCCGTTTCGCTTCGGAATTGGGATTAGTTCCGGAGAGGTGGTTTCGGGAAATATTGGTTCCCAAAAGCGGATGGATTACACGGTAATCGGGGATGCGGTGAATTTGAGTTCGCGATTGGAACAGCTTACGAAGGAGTACGGTTGCGATATAATTTTGAGCGAATTTACATACAGTTTGTGCCCCGAAGGGATTTGGGTGCGAGAGTTAGACAAGGTGCGGGTTAAGGGCCAAAATCAGCCAGTGGGTATTTACGAGTTGCTGCAAAATAGTTCTGAACCCATCGATGGGGAAACCCTTCGGTTTTTGGAACTTTACACTAACGGTAGGGATTCTTATATTGCTAGAAATTTTCAGAAAGCTATTAGTTATTTTGAAGCGGCTTTAGCAATGCGACCCAGCGATCGACCTGTGGAAGTTCACCTCGACCGATCCCTGAGCTATTTGGAAGTACCCCCGCCCGATGATTGGGACGGCGTGCATACGATGACAAGCAAGTAGTAGATTATATTACATCCGAGCGATCAAAAGTAAAAAGATTTGGTAAAGGCGTGAGATCTTCCTTATGACAGAGTTAACAAGTGTAAAAATGTGAAAACATAAATCGGATGCCATATTAAAGTTTAGTATTTATTTCCAGGCTAGCAATTAAATGAGTTATTTATCTGTTCCGAATGCCACAAAAGCCGATCGGATTCTGGTGGTAGACGACGCACCAGATAATGTTTTGTTGGTTCAAACAATCCTAGAAGAAGAAGGTTACGAAATTAGCACGGCAGAAAACGGCTTTTCTGCCTTGAGTCAAATAGACAAGTCAGCCCCGGATTTGGTACTGCTAGACGTGATGATGCCGGGAATGGACGGTTACGAAGTCACTAAACGAATCCGACAAAATAAGGAATTGCCCTTTATCCCGATTTTGCTGATCACGGCTCACGACAGTGCGAGCGTAGTGCAGGGGTTGGACATGGGAGCAGACGATTTTATCCGCAAACCAGTCGAAATGGATGAACTGCTGGCGAGGGTACGATCGCTCCTGCGACTAAAACACAGTGTAGACGAGCGCAATTCGATCGCCCTCCAGCGCGAAGATTTTGTCTCCCGACTCGCTCACGACTTGCGGACGCCCCTCGTAGCAGCCGATCGAATGCTAACTTTAATGCAGCAGGGAGCGTTGGGAGAAATTTCCCTTCCCATGCGCGACGCTTTCGGGACGATGGTTCGCAGCAACAAAAACCTGATTACGATGGTAAATATGTTGCTGGAAGTCTACCGCTACGAAGCAGGCGGCAAATCCCTAAGTTTTGCTCCCGTGGACTTGCGCCAGCTTATTACTGAGGTAGCTGAAGAACTAGCTGCCCTAGCCGATGCTAAAGGTTTGTCAATAAATTTAGACTTGACTGAAAGTGCAGAAAGTGCACCGATTGCCAAGTATCCGGGCGATCGTCTGGAACTGCACCGCTTGCTGACAAATTTAATCGGAAATGCGATTAAATTCACCGACAACGGTTCAATAGATGTCACCTTAAAAGCTGCCAATTCACCTGCTTATACGAGCTTCAAAAACCAACCGCTGGCATGGGTAATCATAGAAATCAAAGACACCGGCGCCGGCATTTCTCCCACCGAAAAAGCAAAGTTATTTGAAAGGTTTGGCCCGGGAACTCACAAGAGATCCGGTACAGGTTTGGGACTACACCTCTGTCGGCAAATTGTCGAAGCTCACCGCGGCACGATCGAGGTAAAATCAGATTTGGGCAAAGGCAGTTTGTTTACTATTCGCTTGCCTTGTTAGATCGGTATAATTAACTCTAACTTTGGGGCGCGAAAAGGGCACATTACTACAGCAGATAAACTGTAATTGTAGGCTGCAAAGTGCGTACCTAATCGAATTATGGTTAATTTATCCCGATGTCATGTAATTACTTGGCAACCGAATTTATGGCAATATGTCTAACTGTCCAGTGTGCGATGCTGAATACATAGAAGAAAAAGCAGAGTTTTGCTCGATTTGCGGTTGGGATTTGACTCCCTACCCGCAACGTGCTAAGCCTTCCAAAACTTATTTAAAAAAAGAACAAGTTAGATTGCAGTGGGCCAAACAAATGTGGGAATTGGCTCGCAATCAACAAAATTGGTCAGCTAAATTTGAGCAGTTGCAGAGTGAATTTCAGGAAGGGGCGATCGCCCGCGCATACATTCAATCTCAGTTAGAATGGGTTCTGTACCGCCTCGAACAACTAAACCCCGAATTGATTGTCAGCACTCTACTGCGACTGGAAGACAAAATCGGCGCCATACCTGACTCAACTCCGGCTATCTCCGAAGTGGGGATGGACTACCGCCAACTAACAAAACTATTAGAAACCGGAAAATGGCGCAAAGCTGATGAACACACTTGGGAAATCTTGCTGAAAATCGCTGTCAGGGAAGACGAAGGCTGGCTGAGTGCAGCCGATATTGACAGTTTTCCTCCTACAGACCTTCGCACGATCGACCAACTTTGGCAACAATACAGCAGCGGGCGGTTCGGGTTGAGCGTGCAGCAGCAGATTTGGGAAAGTACCGAGGCAAATTATACTGAATTTTGCGATCGAGTCGGCTGGCGAGTCAAGGAAAATTGGAAATATTACAGCGAACTCTCATTCAACGAAGATGCTCCCCCCGGACATCTCCCCGTCACCGCATGGAGACAGCGCGCCTGTTACGGTGCTGGTAAACTCACCGCAGCAGAAAACTTTGCCCGCATCGCTGCGAAACTGGTAGCCGGCGATCGGTAATCCTCCACAATAAAAAAATCAAAATCGACATTAACTGCTATAATCAAAACGGTTCCGCAACTGGGGCTGTGGCTCAGATGGATAGAGCAAGCGCCTCCTGAAGAATCGGGCACCCTGCGAGGAAACTCTAGGAGTGAATGTGGTCAAATTTGGTGAAACCTAAAGAGTTCGTGGGTTCCTATGACTCTAAGGCAATACCAAGCCAAGCCTGAGTTCAGCGCGATTAAACAATCGCCTATATTGAAATCAGGAAGGTTTAGAGACTAGACGGTCACCACCTAAAAGCTGCAAGCATATGGTGAAGGTATAGTCCAGAGAGTGGGGAAACTCACACAAATCTGAAGCGCTAGGTCGCCGGTTCGAACCCGGCCAGTCCCGTTAAAAATCAAGAAAAATTAAAAGCAGGAGGGATAAGGCTAAGTTTTACCCCTCCTTTTTGCATATCCGCTAAGGAATTGGCTGCCAGACAACTATAGCAACCGCTTGGCGGTTGCTATAAATCTGAAATCTAAAATCTCAAATCACCTGTTTAAGCCCCACCACAAGCGTAGAGTCAATCTAAAATCTAAAATCTAAAATCTAAAATCTAAAATCTATGATCCCCCGGCCCTTTTTGAATTTTTAATTTTTAATTCCTGTTAGTGGGCTATACGTGCGGTATTTTTTGTTATGGTTTTTTTGTGAGTTACATAAAATTTTTATAGGTTTAGATGTGGTTAAGAATCAATTCAAACACGCAGCGTTACAAGCGTTTGAACACTTCACGCAGTTTTTGGTTCCTAGTAGGGCTTTTGATGGCGTGTTGGTTTGGCTATCAGCAGGTTAAGAGCGAATTTCAGAGACCCCAAGCTGTGTTAGTTCTAGGTGGGGCTACGGAGCGAGAGGTGTTTGCCGCCAAATTTGCTCGGGATCATCCTGAATTGCCGATTTGGGTGTCGTCTGGGAGCAATCCGGAGTTCGCGGAATGGGTATTTTCAGAAGCGGGAATTGAGTCCGATCGCCTGCACTTAGACTACAGAGCGGTGGATACGGTAACAAATTTTACCACCCTGGTAGATGAATTGAAAGCTCAAGGGATTGAGAGCGTGTATCTGATCACTTCTGACGATCATATGCGGCGAGCTCAGATTATCGGCGAAATCGTACTCGGCAGTCGAGGCATTAGCTTTAAGCCGGTGGCAGTTCCGTCTGGGCGAACCCCCGAACCGGTGGAAAAAGCTGTTCGCGACGGCGCTAGGGCTATTCTTTGGCTGACAATCGGTTATACGGGTGCTGACTTCAGCCAAGCCCGAATTGAATAAACACAGGGAAGCATTGAGCAATTGTTAATTTTTTGCCATTCGCTCAGCTTTTAAAACTTGTCTTCTATAGCTATTTAAGGAACGGGGAAGATGCTGATGATAAATGCGTAACAGAAGAGAACGAGTAGTTTAAAATCAGTATATGAACTTCAAGAGCCAAAGTTAATGACCGAGCAAATTCTGCCACAAGTTCTGGATAAAATTTTGAGTGACACCAAAACACCGGATGCTGTTTTTTCGGCTTTGGTACCGACTTTAGGCGAGGTATTAAATTGCGATCGCGTCTTCCTCTACCTCCGCAATCCTGAAACGCAAATGGGCAGAGTACCTTACTGCTGGCGTCACAACTCGAACATTCCAGAGGTTTGGGACGCAGAATGGAAAAAAGAACCAGAATCTTTAGGGGAAGAAGACCCTTTGTTTGCAGCAGCTTTGCGAACTGAACCTTCGATTTTTGTTGAGGATGTTGAAACAGCAAATCCTGAAGTTGTCAACAAAAATTTTGAGGCAAAAGAGTTCGGCCATCGAGCTTTGATTCACGCTCACCTTTGTGCTACCGGCTTATTGTGGGGGGTTTTGCAGCCTTGTATGTTCGATCGCCCCAGAGTTTGGACTGACTTCGATCGCCAAGTTATCGCAGCAGTTACAGAAAAAATTTCGCCTTTAGCTGTCGCTTATGTCACCGCCTCAGCATCAAAAGATGAGCGATAACAATCAATAATTGACTTGTAGCGAGGGGGTGGGCAATGAATGAATGTAAATTTAAGACTAAAACCACCTCTAGAGCGTGGTTTTAGCTTAATCTCAATGCCCTTCCCGGGGGACAAAAGAGCATTTCCGGTTCCCCCCTTTTTAAGTTAGGGGGGATCTATGCGCTAATTTTCACACAAAAGTCGGGTACTAAATGTGAGCTGGTTGTTATCACCAAGGGTGGGGTGTACATCGCCCTACAGATAGAGCTGGTACACAATTCCTGTTTAAAAAACGCCCCAATTTTGAATGCCCCGACTGCTGAAAACCCCTTGAGCCCGACTAATATCATCCTCAGCGCCATCTACTACCACCAAATAATCTCCCGCCCGCAGGCGATCCGTGTAAGTTCTAGCTGTTTCTTCGGGAATTCCCAAGTCAGTCAAGGCCTTCACCACTCCACCGAAAGCCACAGCCGCGACGCCAGTGCTTGCTACGCTAGCCACCAGTGAGGCGCCCAAAGTACCCGCTGCAATTATCGGCCCGATTCCGGGAATAGCTAAACTTCCGAGACCCACTAGCACGGTGGCTAAAGCACTATTTGTCAGAGTGTCTGCTACCACTCCTGCTCCTGTGTCTAGATTTTTATCGCCCACCTGAGCGATCGTTTCAGTCTCGCCTACAGACTCGCCGGCCTCCCTAGCAACAACCGAAACTTTATCCATTGGAAACCCGGAAGATTTCAATTCTGTCAGAGCTTGCTCGGCATCTTCGCGGTTAGAAAACAATCCCAACGCGCGGGTTTGATTGCTTGTTACCATATCTTTCTTCTTATCCCCTGTAAAATTAAACTCAAATTCAAGCCTAATTATTGCGCTTGTTTTCAATCACTTATATTGATATTTTTCGATGTTTATCTTCAGCATTCATCTATCTGTAGATATAACCTGAGAAACAGCAACAAAAGTTATAAAATTAGCGCCCCAAATCGTGCATCGCATTAATCTCGATCGCACATCTTTGAGTCAGCGCTTGCAACTCCTCGCGATCCGACGAACCGGGCGCTTCAATTAGCTTGCCAATTCGCACCGTCAGCGGCACCGGACGCGGCACTGCCGAACCTTTGGACGAAATGGCGTGAGTTCCCCACAAGCTAACAGGTAAAAGCGGCGCTTTAGCCTTAGCAGCTATCAGCGCAGCACCTAATTTCGGTTCAGTAATTCTGCCATCTGGCGTGCGAGTTCCCTGCAAAAATACACCCGTCGCCCAGCCATTTTCCAAAGAGTGGATAGCCGATCGAATGGCACTGCGATCGGCACTTTCCCGCTTCACTGGATAAGCACCGTAAAGCGTAATTGCCTGCTTCAAAATAGGAACTTTAAATAACTCTTCCTTTGCCATAAATGCGACAGGTCGCCTCATGCAATTCGACAAAATCGGCGGGTCAAAATCGCTGGCGTGATTGCTGACAACTACCACCGGCCCTTCTGCTGGAACATTTTCTGCACCGTAGATGCGGCCCCGAAAGTACAGGTGCAGCATCGGGCTGACAATTGACCATTTGAATAAATAGTAGAGAAGTAAACTTTCGACTGGTTCGCGACTTTTGTTCACAGAAAAACCTTAGATTTTAAATTACATCGCATATTAGCCTATCAGATCGAGTCCGTTTGAGATTATTCGGCGGTTTAAACCGCTTCTTGTCAAACGAAGTCCGCCTGCGCGCACTGAAGAATGTAGTCCGCGCCGGCGGACTTTGCTTGTGCAGCGCCAGAATTTATTCTGGCGGACTATTTGCTTGTGTAGCGCCAGAATAAATTCTGGCGAATTCCTCAATGTCAAAACTCTGCAAAGGCTCAATTTCCAGTCAGCATGGCTTTCTGTCCTTCCGAAGAAGTCGCGTAGCCCAAGAAATCCTTAACTGCTTGGCTAGGAGGGTTTTTGTAGGCGTAGTACAACTGTCGCTTGTAAGGATAGTTACCAGCATCCGGCGTCGCACCGTTGACCGGAACAACGCGCACAGTTTTCTGATTGGCTACTTGAGCGAAAGTCGCATAGCCAATGCCGTTGTTGCCTAAAGCTTGCAGCAGGGGAGTTGTCGCATCTCGATCGAGCTTAGTGATATTGGGCCCCGTGCCAAAATTAGCGCCAGAGAGCACTTGTTCTTTAAACGTTTGGTGAGTGCCACTAACTGCCGGTCTGTTAATTACTTTAATCGGGCCCGCCGGGCCGCCGACTTTCGACCAGTCTTGAGCATTTCCCTTGAAGATATCTTGAACTTGAGCCGAGGTTAAACCTCCTTTGAAGGGGTTGTTAATGCCGACTACAAGGGCGATCGTATCTAGGGCAACAGGCACCGCTGCTAAACCCTGACCTTGTTCTTGAGCCGTCAAAGGTCGCGATACCGCTGCAATATCGGCTGTTCCCCCCGCCAAATCCTGAATTCCTTTTTCAGAACCGTTCGCTTTGGTATCGACTGTCGTGCCGGAAAACTTGCCTTGAAAGCCGTTCTTGAGGTTCTGATTGATTGTCACCATGCTGGTAGAACCGTCAATTCTCACGGTCGTACCCGCAGCTACGGAAGCAGGAAGCGCAAAGGAACTAGCTGCCACAGGTGAAGCACCGCCGACTACTGGCGCTACGGGAGGCAGATTGGCTCCACTACCGCCTGAGGGTGTGGCACTGGGTGTATTATTAGCATCCTGTGCTGCTGGTTTGTTCAGAAAAAAGAACCAGCCACCACCGGCTAGCAAGAGAAATAACAGGATAAAAACTATGGGGGGAGGCCCGCTCTTAGCCATAAAATTCTCCTTAGCTGGGAAGTTCTTTGTTGTTGGGGTCGTCTAACATTTTTAGCCTGCGATTAACTTCATCGTCTAAGGTCATATTTTCTAATTCTGCCTGAAGTCTTTCTTGCGGGTTTTCAGATAGTTCTGCTAAAGCTTGCTGTTGGAGGTTCCGGCCGTGGACGGCGTTTTTGGCTTGCTCAAATTGCGATCGAGCTGAATCGATACTGAGGTCGTTGTTGACTTTGGATATGGATCGGAGAGCTTCGTTAATCTCAGCCATATCTTTCATATTTTGCATATCAGTTTTGTAGGCTTCCAGCTTCATCCGCTCTCGATTTAGCTTGTCTTTGGAAGCGTTGACGTACTGTTCGGCTTGTTTTACTTGAGCTTCTAACTGCGGCAGAATTTGTTCTGTCTGAATTACCTTCGCCATTGCCAAGCGGGCTGCTTCTTCGTTGCCGTTGCGCTGGGCTGTGATGACTTGGCGCTCTACGGTTTGCATTTCTCTAACTTTTTCTTCATATTTCGTTTTGGCGCGCTGGTAGGCTGCAACTTGGGTGGAGACTGCTGCTGCTAGCTTTTGCACGGATTCTTGCATCGATCGCAGCGACTCTTCGGCTACCGCTACCGACACTTTGCCGCCGGATTCTACGGGCAGTCCCCACATCCAATTCCAGGCACCTACTATGGTTCTGCCTGCCTTGTCGCCCATCAACCAGTAAAGAACTTTTTTCATATAAATACCAGATAAGCTTGGTTTTTACGCCTAGTTTACATCAGGATTTGTCGATCGTCCCGTCAGGTCGATCGATATCTACATTTTTGATAAAGATTTTCTAGCTGTCTGGATCGTCTATCCCCAATTTGCACAACAGCCAATATTCGGAGTTGCCTGTTGTGCGATTCATTTTTGGGCAATCTTAGGGAGTGTTAACTCTGAATTTTATGGCCTGCGATTTGATCGCAGGTTAAAAATAGATTAAGCGGGCAAATCTGCAAAACTGCTAACATTTACCAGCGCTAAATCCGGACAAGTCCGTTTGATCAAACCTGTCAGAACTTTGCCGGGGCCAATTTCCACTACGCGATCGATTCCTTGCTGCGGCAGTTGCAGCGAAATTTCTCGCCACCGCACGCCTTTGGTCATCTGCTGAGTCAACCGCTGCTTTAAAGTGGCTGCGCTGGTAGTGGCTGACGGTTCTGCGTTCGAGAGCACCAGCATTTTAGCATCGGAAAACCTTGCAGACTTTAAGGCTAGTTGAAACTCTGCCGCCACCCCGGCCATCAGGGGAGAGTGAAACGCACCAGAAACATTCAATTTAACGGCGCGTTTGACTTTGATTTTGGCAAGCAAATCTTCTACTGCTGCGGGCGTTCCAGAAATCACGACTTGTGCTTCGCTGTTGTCGTTTGCCAGCACTACGTCTCGGCTGTATTGAATTTGCAATTCTAGTTCCTGCCTGTCGAACCCGATCAAAGCCACCATTTGACCGCCGGAGGCAGTGTCCATGAGTTCGGCGCGCCGTTTGACTAAGCGCAATCCGGTTTCAAAGTCAAAGACGCCTGCTGCGTAGAGGGCAACATATTCTCCTAAACTGTGACCGGCAACTACCGCTGGTCGATCGCTTTTTTCTCGCATTAAGTCGGTCAAAATACTTTCTACTACGAACAAGCAAGGCTGAGTGTAGAGAGTCCGAGATAGTTTTGCTTCTTCTTTTTGGCAAACTTCCGCGACAGACCAACCTAAAATTTCTTTAGCGAGCTCAAATTTGGCTTTGGCTGTTGGCAAGTTTAATAAGTCTGCACCCATCCCGATCGCCTGGGAACCTTGCCCGGGAAATACCCATGCTGTTTTAGTCATTTTTCCGGTAATCTGCTAATTGGTGGTTGCTAATTGGTGATTGCAAAAATTCTTTGTTTCCCGCTTCTAAGTTCGCTCGCTGGTATCCGCTATCTTTCGGTTAACGAACTATCTACTCGCGACTCACAATTATAACATAATAATTGCAGTTTTTACGAAGTTTATATTTTTTTTGCTACTTTAATTAAATTAATAGCAGTAACAAAATTTTCCACCTTCTAGGTGGGGAAAGTCGATCGAAGAATAGAGGATTTTCTATTTCCGGGCGCGCTTGTCAATAACACCTGCCCCGGGGGTGTGCGGCTGTGCACCTTGCCCTATGTATGGCGCGTTCAAGGATTTGTATTTTGCAAGTGTCACAGCCCCGACAATAAGCAGGGCAAGTTTACAGCCGGCCGCCAAATATTACCTTCCCCATTTAAAAATCGCCGCCCCCCAAGTCAAACCTGCACCGAAACCAGCCGCAGCAATAGTATCGCCCGGTTTAACTTTACCCAGACGCACGGCTTCGTCTAAGGCAATGGGAATTGAAGCCGCTGAGGTATTGCCGTACTTTGCCAAATTGCTGATTACTTTTTCGGGGGGAATCTTTAGTCTTTGGGCAACTGCATCGAGAATCCGCTGATTGGCTTGGTGCAACAGCAGCCAGTCAATTTCTGCAGCGTTAATATTAGCCCGAAACATAGCTTTTTCTATGACTTCCGGCACTTTTTTTACGGCAAAGCGATAGATTTCTTGACCGTTCATTGTGATGGGATGAAATCCGCCAACTGCGACGCTGACGCCCTCAATTAATTCTTTTGACTCGGCTTTGTAAGCCAAATTGAGAGACGAATTTTGCGTGCCGTCGCTGCGAATTTCAAATCCCAAAAAGGAATCGACTTCTGAAGCTTGTAATACCACAGCACCTGCACCGTCTCCAAAGAGAATGCAAGTACCCCGATCCGACCAATTCACCCACCGAGATAAAATATCGGCTCCGATCAGCAAAACATTTTGATAAACCCCTGTCCGAATGAACTGCGAGGCTGTAACTAAACCAAAAACAAAGCCTGAACAAGCTGCTGTCAAATCAAAAGCCACTGCTTTTGTCGCGCCCAACTGATATTGAATTTTACTGGCAGTGCCAAACAAATCGTCAGGAGTTGAGGTGGCCAAAATAATCAAATCGATATCTGTCGGCGAAATTCCTGCCATTGCGATCGCCTGAAGCGATGCCTCCGAGGCTAAATCGCACAAAGAAGTGCGATCGTCTGCCAGCCTGCGGGAGCGAATGCCCGTCCGCGCCCCAATCCACTCGTCAGAAGTTTCTACTATCTGACTCAAACCGTTATTATCCAGCGAAACCTGCGGTGTACAAGAACCGCTACCCGTGACGGCAATGCCGAACCCTGATTGCTGCAACATTCCTCTCCATTTATGAGCGATAGATCGAGAAATTAAAAATTAAAAATTACCAATTAAAATTATTTTTTAAACTGCTGAAATTACTTTATTTTAAGCAAAACAGTTGGTTTAATCTGACATTTTTAATTTTACATTTTTAATTTTTAATTCCTACTTACTGCCTCTAATTCACAGCTTCTTGTTCCAGAGCGCTTTGGTGATTGGACGATCGAATTCGCTCCAGCACTTGGTTGTCAATAGCCTCCTTCGCCAAACGAATGGCATTAAAAATCGAGCCAGCTTGAGACGAACCGTGGCTGATAATGCAAACTCCAGCAACGCCCAATAGCAAACCGCCGCCGTGTTCAACGTGGTCTACCCGCTGCTTAAATCCTTGCAAGCTTTTTTGCAGCAGAGGATCGTTAATTTGATGTTGGAGTCCTTTGACTAATTCTTCCTTCAGCACTTGCACGACGACTTCGCCCACCGCTTCGGCAAACTTCAACAACACGTTGCCGACAAACCCGTCGCAGACAATCACGTCGAATTTCCCCGACAGCACGTCGCGGCCTTCGGCATTGCCCACAAAAGGAATGTTCGGGTTGTCCACCAATAACTGGTGGGTACGCACCGCTGCGTCGTTGCCTTTAGAAGGTTCTTCGCCAATGTTGAGAAGGCCGATTTTAGGTTCGGCGACGCCCAGCACGCACTGGCTGTAAATAGTTCCCATAAGAGCGAACTGCTCCAAAAATTTGGGGCGGCAGTCCACATTAGCGCCGACATCGAGAATGAGTACAGAGGTGCCCGCTACCATTGTCGGTAAAACCGCACCGATCGCAGGGCGATCGATTCCGGGGAGCCGCCCCAACCTCAGCAGGGCAGCAGCCATTGCCGCGCCGGAGTGACCGGCGGACACCACAGCATCAGCTTGCTGCTGCTTTACCAAGTTCATCGCTACGTTAATCGAAGCGTTGGGCTTGCGTTTGAGGGCACTCAAAGGTTCTTCGTGCATTTCCACCGCTCCTTCAGAAGGAACGATTTCTAGCTGACCTGTAGAGACGCGGCCGATCGCGTCTTGTTGCCGGAGCGAGTCTTCTATTTGCTGCGGGTCGCCCACGAGCAAAATCTCTACGCCTAATTCTTCTTGTGCCTTAAGCGCTCCAGCTACAACTTCGGCGGGGGCATGATCCCCGCCCATAGCGTCTATTGCAATTCTTGCGCGTGTCGATCCCATTGACCAATGTTTGAGAAACACTAAAAATTCTACCAGGAAGTCAGGAGCGTGAATCCAGAAGTCTGAATAAAGAACTAAAATCCGCTCGCAACGGCGATCGGACAATTCTCATTTCCGACTACTCTGATAGAACTTGTTTTGTCACTACTTTACTATTTTTGACTGCAAATTGAAAAAATCAATGCAATAGTTTACATGACTTTAGGAGTAAAAAATGCTGGATTTATTTAGCTCAGGGATCGTGTCTCTGTGGCTGGACATGGCTGGGGTACGCAGTGTCGGGCCTAATGCTGCGTCAGTGCTGGCTTGGCGGGGAGGGATACCCGGGTTAGTGGTGGCCGAAGATTTGGCTTTTGGGGGAATAGATGCGGCAAATCCAGACTTGCCAGCAGAAGCGACGGTGCGGGAATATTTAAAAGATTTGAAAGACAAGAACCTGATTGATGGGAATCAGGGAATTTGGGTGCAAGCGGGAATGGTGCCGCTGGTAAGTCAGCAGGGCAAGACGCTGATGCCTGGGGCTTCGCTGACTAAGATTGCTACTTCTCTGGCGTCCCTGGAGACTTGGGGCCCGGATTATCAGTTTGAAACGCGGTTCCGAGCAACGGGGCCGATTAGCAATGGTGTATTGCAGGGAGATTTGGTGGTCAGTGGCGGGGGCGATCCGCTGTTTGTGTGGGAGGAGGCGATCGCCGTGGGTAATGCTCTCAATCAAATGGGTATCGAGCGCGTGGTGGGAAATTTGGTGGTGACAGGCAATTTCCGCATGAATTACCAGTCCGATCCTTTGGTGGCGGGGGAGATACTGCGGCAAGCTCTTGAGGGTAGCAATTGGCCTGCGGACGTGGTGGCAATGTATTCTAAGATGGCTCCAGGAACTAGAAAGCCGCAAGTAACGGTGGCCGGCAGCGTCATTGCTGAGAAATTTGTGACTTCGGGGCGTTTGCTGCTGAAGCGCCGATCGCTTCCTTTAGCCGAAATTCTCAAGCAGATGAACGTCCACAGCGATAATGAAATAGCTCAGATGCTGGCAGACGATTTGGGCGGGGCAAAAATAGTCCAGCAGCAAGCGATTTGGGCTGCGGGGGTGCCGGAGGAGGAACTTCAATTAGTTAACGGTTCGGGATTGGGATTGGAAAATCAGATGTCTCCGAGGGCGGCTTGTGGGATGATGCAGGCGATCGCCCGCAACCTTCAGACTACTGGGCTGACGATTGCTGACTTGTTTCCGGTGTCCGGGCGCGATAAAGGCACTGTGGAACATCGGCACATTCCGCCGTCGGCTGTGGTGAAAACTGGTACTTTGGACACGGTGATTGCTTTGGCTGGAGCCATACCCACGCGCGATCGGGGTTTAGTTTGGTTTGCAATTATTAATCGCGGCACAGATTGGGACTCTTTGAGAGCACAGCAGGATATATTTTTGCAAAAATTGGTGCAGCAGTGGGGAACAGCATCGATTTTGCCACTAGCAATTACACCGCACATTGACGGCGCCAGACCTGCCTTGGGGGCAGCAAATCGTAGCGATATTTTGGTCGGAGGTTAAGAAATACGGGTTGAGTTGGGGTTCGGGGAAGGAGCATTGACAAAATAGCTTAGAATTGGAACAAGACTATTGTGCAAGAAGATGATCAAACTGCGATTGAAGAGATACGGGAAAAAACGCGAGACAAGCTACCGGATTGTAGCGATGAACAGTTCTACTCGCCGCGACGGCCGTCCCCTAGAAGAGCTCGGCTATTACAACCCCAGAAATAACGAAACCAGGCTGGATGTTCCAGCGATTGTCAAGCGCCTGCAAGAAGGCGCTCAGCCAACTGACACCGTGCGTGACATCCTGAGAAAAGCCCATGTATTTGAACAAGTCGGAGCCGGAGCCAACGTTGAATCCAGCACAGCAACAGTCAGCTAGTCCCAACTATGCTGGACTGGTTAAGTTTTTAATAGGGCCTTTTTTAGAGACTCCAGGCTCTTTGCGGGTTGATTGCGAACTGCACCCGCGCCAATCGCGGGTCTGGGTTAGGCTTGCTTTTGAAGATCCCGACAAAGGCCGGGTTTACGGTAGGGGCGGACGCAATATTCAGGCCATTAGAACTACCCTCGAAGCGGTGGCGCAGACGGCGGGTCAGTCCCTCTACTTAGATATATACGATGGTGAAGCGGGCGATCGCGGATCTGGCCCGCCCAGGGGCGATCGCGATCGCCCGGATCGCGACCGCCCGGATCGCGATCGCCCGGATCGCGACCGCCCAGATCGTGGCTCGCGGGAGCCGCGAGGCGACTTCCGACCCCGGACGCCTCCTCCGTCGCCGAGTCCCTTAGCTAGCAGAACTCCGAGAGAACAACCTCGCCGTACTAACACACCTACGTTTAGAACGAGCAGAAATACTCCCGGTTATTAACTAACTGCATAGCCCAGAAAGAATTTTAGATTTTAGATTGCCTGTTGTAGACTTTGTATTACAAGCCCTGTTTGGTTTGAAATTGCCGGTTTTGCGATCGGAAACAAATGTAAAATTTAAAATTTCAAATGTCAGCGGCATCAGGTTAATCTAAAATCTAAAATTTCAAATCTAAAATCTAAAATTGCCTGACTTAATAGAAGGGAGATTTGATTTGTGCCTCAAGCACCAAACTCATTTGGGAGCTAAATCTAAAAGACGCCTTAGATACTAGGTTTTACCTAGTAACGGGCGTCTTTTTGTTCGCAAATAGTGACTGGTTTAACGTTGATTTGTTAAGTTTTAATTGCTTATTTGGAGGAGCTTATGTTGGCATGAATGAAAAACTAACCATAGAGTTACCGAGCGCTCAAAGCGCAATGTCGCTGGCCGGTAATCAAGAAGAAAACCTGAAAATGATCTCTAAGCAAACCGGTGCTACCCTGGTAATGCGAGGGCAAGAACTGCTGATTTCCGGCACAAAAAGTCAAGTAGAATTGTGTCATAAATTAGTGCGATCGCTCTCCGACTATTGGAAATCGGGCAAAAATATTACCGGAGTTGAAATCCAGACGGCGCGCCAAGCTTTGGATACCAACCGCCAAGGCGATTTACAAGACTTGCAGCGAGACGTTCTCGCCAGAACCCGCCGCGGCGAAGAAATTAGAGCCAAAACCTTCAAGCAGCGGCAATACGTCCAAGCAGTACGCACGCACGACCTGACATTTTGCATTGGCCCCGCTGGTACCGGCAAAACATTTCTAGCAGCTATTTTCGCCGTGCAAGCGCTGTTAAGCAAGCAGTACGAACGGCTGATTTTAACCAGGCCAGCCGTCGAAGCTGGCGAAAAATTAGGGTTTTTGCCGGGAGATTTGCAGCAAAAAGTCGATCCATATTTGCGCCCGCTTTACGACGCCCTGCAAGAAATGATCGACCCTGAAAAAATGGCCGATTTAATGGAAAGAGGCTTGATCGAAGTAGCTCCTTTAGCTTATATGCGGGGGCGCACTCTCAGCAATGCTTTCGTCATTTTGGACGAAGCTCAAAATACGACGCCAGCTCAGATGAAAATGGTGTTGACTCGTCTGGGCTTTCGATCGAGAATGGTCGTAACGGGTGATATTACTCAAACAGATTTGCCGCCCAACCAACAATCGGGATTGTCAGTTGCCCAAAATATTCTGCGTAACGTTGAGGGCATTGCTTTCTGTGAATTTTCTCAGGCGGATGTGGTACGACATCCGCTAGTGCAGCGGATTGTCGCTGCTTACGAACTGCACGAAACATGAAGGAAGAAGGAATAAGGAAGGCTTTAGTTATCTACGAGAGAAGGAAGGCTTTAGTTATCTACGAGAGAAGGGAGAAGGAAGAATTATCCTTTTTTCTCTAATTCCTTTTCCTAATTCCCAACTACCATTTTCTTCTTATCGATTTAATCCCAAATCCACAATCCACAATCCAAAATTGATATGACTGCGACTCTGAAAGAATTCTTGGAAGCTTGCGAACAATTGGGAACGCTGCGTTTAATCGTGACTAGCAGCGCGGCTGTGCTGGAAGTGCGCGGTTCAATTCACAAGCTGTTTTATGCGGAGTTGCCGAAGGGTAAGTATGCCAATATGCACGCCGAAATATTTGAGTTTCACCTGAATATGGACAAAATCAAACAGGTGAAGTTTGAAACTGGCGAGGCGAAAAGAGGCAATTTTACTACTTATGCAATCCGTTTTCTGGACGAACAAAATGATGCTGCTTTGAGCGCGTTTTTGCAGTGGGGAAAACCCGGGGAATACGAACCAGGACAGGTGGAAAACTGGCACCAATTGAAGGAGAAATACGGAGAGGTGTGGGAACCCGCACCTGTTGAGACGCTTTAAAACATAGGCTTTTCCACCTTTAAATTGCATAGTGGGGGCGGGAGAGCGTGCCCAACCCCTACTCCCCACAAGCAGAACATTTATTTTTGTGCAACACACATCTTGCCTGTTTATGAAAATGGTATAAAATATGATATTTAACTGATTTGTTGTCCAATTTTTGAATTAATGAACCGCAGAGGGCGCAAAGAACCGCCAGAAGAGAGAAAGAAGATAAAGAGAAATATAAGGTTAGTTGTTTGAATGTAATGTGGTATGAAGGGAATTTGGAGTTTGGGTCTGGTTTTGGCGGTACTGCTGTGGGGTGGCGGTGCGAGGGCGGGGGTTTTGGGCGATCGCATATCAAGTTTTCCGAATTGGGAAAGCAAGCCTCCTATCGCTGTAGCTAAGGGAGATTTGGTATATCCCGACTGGATGGCGGGGAATTGGAATGTTGCTAGCACTTTGGTGGATTTAGCGGCTCCTTTAGCGCCAAATATTGTCACCCCAGGATTTGAAAGCAACCGCCAATATTTGCAGCAGCCAGTATTATTTAAAGTGCGATTTCAACCGGAAAAAAATATTGATTTTATTTATAAAAATACATCTAAAAAAGCTACAAAGATTGTAGCCGATCGCACTTTTAACGGTTTGAACATTGCCAAGGCTTATTTAGGCGATGGTGGCGTACTTTCGGTGAAAGTAGATCCGACCAATCCCAACCGCCAAATTACTGTTTTGAAAGGGGAACGCCAACTAATTTCGATTGTTACCAGCCGGGGAACTGAGACGCCTAATCCTCGCGAGTTTGTGTCTGCAGAGATTTCTCAGCAAGTGTTTCGGGGAGAGTCTGATATTTATTTAAACGAGGTGGAAACAACAACGGCTTATCGAGTTGTTGGAGGCGGAGAAAATGGCGATTCTGCGAGTAAAAGAATTGAGGCGGATCAGGTGACAGCGATTTATTTGTCGCCGCAAGACCCGGATTATTTTGCTGCTGGGGGGCATCCTGTGGCTTTGTATCGATATCGATTGGAGTTGTTACCGGGAGAATAAGCTAAGAAGAACGACAAAAATTATTGAGATAGTTATAGAGTTCGCGAATTCACGGGGTGACAACGCCGTCAAAACGTCCGTATCATCAGGGACCTAGCCCTCAAACCCCTCTGAAAAAATGGTAG